>SOEU01000013.1 GCA_021646415.1 Candidatus Brocadia sp. | reverse complement strand
TATAACGCCACCGGGTAACTCCGCAAACCGCCAAATATTGAAGTTTATTATTGATTTTTGCGTAGTAAGGGTATTATGGAAGGCCGATTTTTGCTACGCGAAAATCATTTGCAGAATTTAGGTATAAGTATCTGCGTCTAAATCTTCAAACATAAAGAACCCGTCCCCATCGGATGACGTATTCGTTTCAGTCCCCGTTTTTACACCTTTGACCCTTATCTTTGCAGACCCTATGGGGACACCTTCGTCATCCACAACATAGCCGGGTATCTAACCCTTCTTACCCGATGCGATTGAAGCAGAAAGGTTCTCGGCGAATCTGGATACGAAGGTATCATTACCACCCCTATAAGAAGTACCGTTAGTTTCCGGGAAGTTCGATGACTCTGTATAACCGGCCACATAAATATTTCCTCCTGAATCTATGGCGGTTGAGTAACAATAATCCTTACCAAACCCGCCGAGATATGTGGATGAAACCAGTTTTTTTAAGTTACCTTTTAGCCTCGATACAAAGACTTCCACATCACCGTTGTATGAAGTATCATAAGCGCGCCTGGTTGTTGAAAAGTCTGATGACGACGTATAACCAGCCAGATATATATTTTTCCCTGGACCAATGGCCATAGAATAACCAAAATCATCAGACGTCCCCCCCAAATATGTCGAAGCACGAAGTCTTGTTAAATCCTTATTGAAGCTCGATACAAAGGCATCGACACCCCCTTTCAAAGACTTCTTATAAGCGCCCTTTCTTGTAGGAAAGTTCGATGATGTAGTCGCACCAGAGACATAGACATTTCCCCCTTTGTCAATGGCTACATCATAGGCAAATTCGATAAACGACCCTCCTAAAAATGTAGATACAAGCAGGGGGTCAATGATGAGTTCCCTGGTTTTGTCGTAGGAGGCGACTTTAAAACTGTAAATGGGTTGCGGGTTTCGGATTGCAAGTTAAGTACTTCGGACAGCGGGCATTCAGAATTCGGATTTCGGACTTCGTCGTGAGCGCTCAGCCGAACGATTGCAGATTTCGGATTTGTGAATTTTTGATTTCGGAATTTGGCTTTACCCAACCTTGAATCCCCTCTCAGGAGTGGACTTTCACACATTCCCCTCTCGATAGGGGTAAGGGGTGTGTTATTCTGCATTCCACAATCCGCAATCATATATTTACATTCCACTTCCACCCTCTTCCCATCAATCTCCTGATAGGCAACAGGTTTTGTAAATTTGACTATCCCAAGCTCTGTTTCTACTTCAAGCTCTCCATGTTCATTTACTAACACCCCCCGGTCCCCACCTTTATTAAGGGGGAATTCCTGGAGATTTGCACCACTCAGCATGATCTTTATCTGGTCTGGATCTGCACCTAGTCTTACCGTAAAGAGCCTTTCCACATTATTTCCATACGACTTCAGCTTCAGTTCCATGCCCTTATATACTTCTCCAAACATTACAACATCATACGTGGGGATATTGTACTGCCACTTCTTTGAGTCATTTCCCGTAAAATAGCTCACCTTTGTCGCGGACGGTGCTTCACCTTTCATTTCGTTCACCTTTCCGCCCACAAACTCCTCTTTAAGGACAATCCCCCTTGCTCCGGATTTTGGACTTCGTCGTGAGCGCTCAGCCGAACGATTGCAGATTTCGTATTGCGGATTTATTGAGATATCCTCTGTAGGTACCAATATCCTTGATGCCTTCTCAGACTGTTTCAGACTTGCGGTTTGGGCTAAAACGTTTTGGTCCAATTTTGCAGAGTGAACCGGCAAAGATTTAATAGTTCCTCTTCTGTGTTCTGTCTTCTGACTTCTGGATTCTTGTTCCCTATGCCGCCCATTAACTTCGGACTTTAACCTTTCAGCTTTCGACTCTCCACTTTCACTTCCTGTCAGAGAATAGACAATCTCCCCGTCTTTTGTGACAAAGACACTCCCCCAAAAGATATTGGCATAAAATGCCACCCTTTCATCCGTCTGCCCTTTATTGGCGATAAAGGGTACCAGGAGTTTTTTGGTATTTTGGATAACCTCTGGTATGGTTGCGTATTGACGGTTAGAGGCGTATGGCACGGTTGCAGACAGAACCTTTGGGTTGATGGGTATATGAGTCCCGACATTTTTTAAATTGGCCGGCATATCAAATTTTGAAGCTGGAAGGGTTTTGGGAAAAAATACCAGCTGCAGAAAAACTGTTTGCACGACAATTACTATACTCCACCTTAGCATAATTATTATCCTCCATCTGAGAGTTATAGAAAGAGAGAAAATAACAATTCAGTATTATTTCCACCCACTTCGATAATATTTATGACGGTAATTCTTTTGCAGCAAAACAAGCCGCAACCCTTCATCATGAAACAGAGAAGAAAGCCCTTTTCTGATTTCCTCAATTGATACTCTCTTTTGAATCTGTCATATGTGCGCACAGGAGCACGTTTTCAACGTACCTCCTCCAATTTAGTGCCTAAAATGCCGCTGGCCGGTAAATACCATGACTATTCCGTGTTCGTCAGCCGCGGCTATTGATTCGTCATCCTTGTTAGAGCCGCCAGGTTGAATAATGGCAATCACGCCAGCCTTGGCCGCTACATCCACACTGTCCCGGAAGGGGAAAAAGGCATCGGAAGCCATTACGGCACCTTTCACCCGATCGCCTGCCTTCTTTATGGAAATTTCTGTCGAATCGATACGGCTCATTTGTCCGGCTCCAACACCCACCACGGCCTCGTCCCTGGCGAGCACAATGCTGTTCGATTTTACATGCTTGCAAACGATAAAGGCAAACCGCAGATCGGCCATCTCTTTCTCGGAGGGCTTTTTCTTCGTAACAACCTTAAGGTTTGCAGGATCATACACTGATAGATCCCTGCCCTGTAAAAGTATTCCACCGACCACCCTCTTCATATCATAGGCACAGGAGTCAATCATTTGTGTTGATAACGCACCTGTCCTCAAAAGTCTCAAACTGCTCCCCCACTTGCGTTTTGTGGTAAGTATTTCTACTGCTTTTTCTTCAAACTCTGGCGCAATGATTGCCTCTACAAAATGCCCCGGTTCGGTAATGGCATCTGCCGTTGCCACATCTACGGTCTTATTTAATCCCAGGATACAGCCAAATGCGGATACAGGGTCACCACTGTATGCCTTTGTAAATGCCTCAGCCAGGGTATTCGCCGATGCGGCGCCGCAGGGATTTGTATGCTTTATTACGATGGCAGAAGGCCGTTCAAATTCTTTTACCAATTCAAGAGCAGCATTGAGGTCTATAATATTGTTATATGAAAGCTCTTTCCCGTACAATTGCTGGGCATTGGACACACAAGGTTCCTGAATATTTTCCTCCACATAAAATGCAGCTGTTTGATGGGGGTTTTCACCGTAACGTAAGGACTGTCGCTTCATATAGTCCAGTGAAAGGAGGGTTGGATAGCCCTCCTTTTCCGTACCCAGACTATCGAAATAGTTGGCAATAATCCTGTCATAACGACCAGTCGTCCTGAATGCCTCAATGGCAAGCTCAAGACGCATTTTTTCGGAAATATCATTGCGATTGGCCTTAATCTCCTCAATAATAAACCCGTAGCGCTTGGGATTCACCACAACAATCACATGCTTGTAATTTTTCGAAGCAGAGCGGATCATTGAAGGACCGCCGATATCGATATTTTCAATCGCTTCTTCCATACTCACGTCTTTTTTAGAGATCGTCTTTTCAAAAGGGTACAGATTAACAACAACCATATCAATGGGTTTAATTCCCAATTCCTTCATCTGTTTTTTGTGGATTTCGTTATCCCTTAAAGCCAATAATCCCCCGTGTACCTTGGGATGCAAGGTTTTCACGCGTCCATCCATAATCTCCGGAAACCCTGTATGCTCTGATATTTCAATCACACGAATACCATTTTCTTTGAGTAATTTGGAAGTACCGCCTGTGGAAATAATTTCTACCCCTAAATGCTGTAACTCCCGGGCAAACTCCACGATCCCCGTTTTATCAGAGACACTAATGAGTGCCCTTTCCAATTTTGCCATCTTTTTCTCCTTGTCATTGAAATCATATTTATTCCATAATGATTCGGCGATTTTAGCAGAAGGCAAAAATCAAGTCAAAAGAATAACACGCATTGAATATCACCTGGGTTTTTTCCATTGACTGTTTTTGTCTTTTGTGCTTGAATCTTTTTTCCATAACATGATTCTTCAACTTATCCGTGAGGGAAAATTATGACTACTCATAAATTAAAGGTGTTTTGTACACCGTTTTGCCCAAAGTGTAATCAACTGTTAGAATATTTAAACAAACGGAAGGCGGATTTCGTCTCCTTTGATATTGATAAAGATGAAAATGCAAGAAAGGAGGCAATTAAAATTGTTGGAACCGATGATATTGAATCACTCGACAAATTGCCCATCGTAGTTGCTGGCGATAAGGTTTTGTACGGTTTTGATAAAAAAGAGATTGACAAATATCTCCGCTAAAATTTCCACTTGACTTTTATCCGTAAAACGTTTAGCCTTTTAAAAATTTTTTACACAGTAATACTCTAATAGTATGGCAGAACACGGCAATCTGAAAGAATTTACAAAGGGAATTGTTCAATATAATCCCTTATTTGTGCTTGTGTTGGGGTTATGTCCCAGTCTTGCAGTCACAACCTCTATAAAAAACGGGTTGGCAATGGGTGGAGCAGCTACATTTGTGCTTGTCTGCTCCAACCTTATCATTTCCCTCGTGAGATCATTCATTCCCCGAGAGATTCGCATACCGTGTTTTATCGTTATCATCGCCGCATTTGTAACCATGGTTGAGTTGCTCATGAAGGCATATCTGCCGCCAGAATTGAATGCATCACTGGGCATATTCATTCCGCTCATTGTGGTTAACTGTATCATTATGTACCGTGCGGAATCATTTGCTTACAAAAATAAACCTTTGGTTTCCATTCTGGATGGGGCAGGATTGGGGTTGGGGTGGACGCTCTCGCTCTGTCTTGTTTCTGTTATACGTGAAGCACTCGGGGCGGGGACCATTTTTGGTCTGAAAGTATCTGAATCGTATCAGCCTGCCCCGGTAATGATCATGGCACCGGGGGCGTTTATTGTACTGGGACTCTTACTGGGTTTTTTTAACTGGAGAAAACTCAGAAAGAGTGAGAAAATTACGAAAGCATATATGAAACATGATTAAGGAAATTGCAGTAATTATCGTAAGTGTTGTCTTTGTCAACAACTTTGTCCTCGCAAAATTCTTAGGACTTTGCCCATTCCTGGGCGTTTCCCAAAAGACATCGTCCGCAATGGGTATGGGTGTAGCGGTAACATTTGTTATGACCCTTTCCTCAGCAATTACATGGATCGTGTATAATTACATCTTACTGCCAGGCGATGCAAATATTATCGCAATGGTCTTTCCCTCCGTACGAGAATTGGGGCTTATTGAAGTACTAAAAACGATTAGCTATATCCTTGTTATTGCGACGTTGGTACAACTGGTCGAAATGATGCTTAGAAAGATGGTGCCTACCTTGTATGAAAGTCTTGGTATTTATCTGCCCCTGATCACAACCAATTGTGCCGTATTGGGTGTGGCGCTTTTAAACACAACTGATTCTCCAAAACACCTGGGATTTATACAGGCTACCGTTCAGGGATTTGGCGCAGGGATCGGTTTTACTGTAGCCATGCTCCTGATGTCAGGAATCCGGGAGCGTTTGGCTCTGGTCAACATTCCCCAATCCTTACGTGGCATTCCGATTGCCTTTATTTGTACTGGACTCATGGCCCTTGCCTTTTTCGGGTTTTCAGGGATGGTACAATAAATTATGCGACACGTCATTTCTCTTCTTGTAGAAAATAAGGTTGGCGTTTTAGCCCATATTACCGGTTTAATCAGCGGAAGAGGATTCAATATCGACAGTCTCGCCGTTGGTGAAACGGAAAATCCAGCCTTCTCACGGATGACCATTGTCGTCAGGGGCGATGATGCCATCGTGGAACAGGTCAGAAAACAACTAGGAAAGATTATTGATGTAATCAAAGTAATCGACTTCACCAGTGAAGAATTTGTCGAACGGGACTTAATGCTGCTCAAGATCAACGTACCGGCCGGAAAACGCGGAGAAATTATTGAAATTGTAGAAATTTTCAGGGGGAAGATCGTTGATGTAAGCCCGAAAGATCTCGTTATTGAGATTTCCGGTTTCGAAGACAAACTTGAAGCAATGGTGAATTTATTAAGGCCTTATGGAATCAAAGAATTGGTAAGGACAGGCAGTATCGCTATAGGTCGTGGTGCAAAATAAAATTTATGAAAGGGGAAAAAAGGGAAGGGACATGTTAAAAATTTATTATGAAAAAGATGCAGATATCAATGTCCTGAAAGGAAAAAAAATTGCCGTGATTGGATACGGCAGCCAGGGACATGCGCAGGCACAAAACCTCAAAGAATCGGGTATGGATGTGATTGTATCTACAAGAACAGGCACACCAAATTATCAGTTGGCCACCAAACACGGATTCAAGCCAGTTTCCGTGGATGAGGCGGCACAGCAGGGAGATTTTATTCAAATACTCATGCCTGACGAAACACAGAAGGCGGTATACGAATCACAAATTAAACCCTATTTAAAAGAAGGAAAAACGCTGTGTTTTTCCCATGGGTTCAATATACATTTCGGACAAATCGTACCTCCGAATAATATCGATGTCATTATGGTTGCACCCAAAGGACCAGGACATCTTGTCCGCAGTGAATACGAAAAGGGAGGCGGTGTCCCTTGTCTTATGGCTATTCACCAGGATGCTACAGGAAAGGCCAGGGAAAAGGCCATGGCCTATGCATACGGAATTGGTGGTACACGGGCTGGTGTAATGGAAACCTCCTTTGCCGAAGAAACGGAAACAGACCTCTTTGGGGAGCAGGCAGTACTCTGCGGTGGGGCAGCGGCACTCGTCAAGGCAGGGTTTGAGACGCTGGTAGAGGCTGGATACCAACCTGAGCTTGCCTATTTTGAATGTATGCACGAACTCAAGCTGATTGTAGATCTTTTCTATCAGGGTGGTCTCAGTTATATGCGGTATTCAATTAGCAATACCGCCGAATACGGAGACCTGACCCGTGGTCCGCGTATTATTACGGAAGAAACAAAAAAGGAGATGAAGCGGATATTGTCAGAGATACAGAGCGGAAAGTTTGCCAAAGAGTGGATATTAGAAAACCAGGCCGGGAGACCTGTCTTCAACGCTTTAGAGAAAAAGGACAGAGGACACCTCATTGAAAAAGTTGGCAGGGAGCTGAGAAAGATGATGAAATGGATTAATGCAAAAGAGGTATAAAAACGATTAGGCAAAAACACATCCTTAAGCGCAGTCGACAAGTTAAACGTTTGCAGAATCTGTGATCAGGATTATGTCCACACTCACTTCCCATTGCCGTTCTGCCATACATCTTCGCACCGCAGTAGCACGGGATGTTGCAGCAATACTCGAATTGGAAATTGCCTGCTTTTCCCGTATAGAAGAGATGTTCAACCGCAGGCAATTGCGGGGATTGATCGCAAATCCTCGTGCAATTGTGGTGGTTGCAGAGAGCAAAGACCGGGTACTGGGGTGGTCTGCGGGGTTAGTACACCGCCACCGGCAGTGCTATTCCGGTCGATTATATGCGATAGCCGTGCATCCTGCTGCGCAGGGCAAGCGCATCGGGCAGAGACTAATTGATTGTATTCTCCATTCGCTCGCCATGCGTGGTGCCCAGCGGATTTTCCTCGAAGTCCGTGTCAATAACCAGGAAGCTATAAACCTTTATCGTAAATTTGGCTTCACGGATCAGGGATATCTGGCCGATTATTATGGTCAGGGTCATCACGGCTTGCGCATGATGCGGCACGCTGCGAATAAACATACCAAGGACTGATCGGCTTTGAATTTCTTTAACATCAATAGGGACAAGGGACAACAGAAAGACTTATTGCCCTTCGTTTCCCTTCGTTTGCTCCCTCTCCATCTTTTCTAAGCGCAGTATTAACCAGATGGATGCGCCAATGGCAAAGGGTAAAAGAATGTATTGGATGATTTCAAGTTTTGACCGCGGTGTTGGTGGAAGCTCGGGAGGAGGGACCTGAGTGGATTGCGCCTGTGCGATAGTACTTGTCCCGTTTGGATGGATATCCTGGGACTGAACGGTAAAAACAGGATATACGATATTTGATAGCAGCAACAGGTAGAGGGCTGTAAATACAGTTTTCACGATTGAATTCAAGATTGGCTTCATTTAATAAATATTAACTTCTTGTAAATATCATATTCTTCCTGAGCCTCTTTCAATTTGCCCAGCTTATTGTAAGTATCACCCAGCAGAAGGTGTGCATTGGCATTCCCGGGATCCAGCTCCAGCATTTTTTCGCACGTGGCTACTGCATCGTTATATAATCCCTTTTTATTGTAAGCGAACGCTAGATTATACCGTGATTCATGATTATTTGGATTTACGATTAAGATCTTCTTAAAAACCTCAATGGCCTCACCAAACATCTCTTTATCATTGTAAATAACCCCGAGATTATAATAAGCATCTTCATAGTTCGGATTGATTTTTAATGCTTGTTGATATGCCGCTGCTGCCTTATCAAAAAGTTTCTTTTCACCATAAAGACAACCCAGATTATAATAAACCCTGGCATTATTGGGACTCAATGTTACATATCTTTCAAGCGAAATGATAGCATTATCAGCCATCCCCCTCTTAACATAAAAATTTCCCAGATGGAGGTATGCTTCTGAATCTTTGGGATCTAACTCAACCACTTTTTTAAAAGAAATGATTGCCTCATTCGTCATGCCAAGTTTGTTATAAGCCAAAGCCTTCTTTTTATATGCATCGACCATCGTGGCATCTATCCCTGTTGCCTTGTTAAAGGCCTCAATAGCCTCTTCTAAACGACCCTGATTGAAGAGATTTAAACCTTCGTTATAAAGGTCCTGAGCCGTAAACGACTCTTCAACTGGCAACGGAGCAGGTGGAGTTTTAACAATTTGAGGAGTTTGTACAACCAACGGAGACCGAACAACCTCACCGATGGGAGTTTCTTCCCTGACTACCGGTGGCAACTGCTGATCTTCAACGGGCGTTGAAATAATTTCTTTAAATTCCAAATGTTTTTCAACCACATCCTCTTCCTTACCGCATCCGTAACAGGTAATTAAAAAAATACACAGAGAAAAAGTTAAACCATTGCAAACCGATTTTAAAGAATAACAAACATCTGCCCTGCATGGATTTTTCATATTCGTACTCTTGTATTTTCCTAAAAGGTGGCAATTTTAAAAGTAAACAGCATTGTAGTATGGCAAGATAAATTGTCAAGAAAAATTAAGCCAGTGAAAGATGTTGACCCTTTTTATAAACCCTTCGGATGCGTTTTTAAGGCCATTTTATAGCTTCTGAGAATACAAATTTTCTTAAACCTTCTCCACCTCTCCTGACTTAACAGGCTTTTTTCTAAAGGGTTTTATATCTTTCAGATTGTCGCCCCTTTTTTCTGTTACAACATAAAGATCGTACTGGCTTTGAAGATTTAACCAGAGTTCAGCCGATGTTTCAAAATACCTTGATAATCTGACGGCCATTTCAGGACTGATATTCCTTTTCTCGTTCACGATTTCATTTATTGTTCTAAATGTAGTATGGATTTCTTTTGCCAGTTGTGATTGAGTCATTCCTAAAGGTTCCAAAAAATCCTTTTTTAAGATTTCACCAGGATGCGTTGGCTTTCTTTTTAGCGTAAGCACATTCCCACCTTTCTTCTAATGATAGTCTGTAATTTCCACATCATAAGCGTGCGATCCTTCAAACCTAAATACGATACGGTATTGGTCATTAATCCTTATACTGTGTTTCCCTTCATAATTGCCTTTTAATGCTTCCAGCTTGTTTTCTGGTGGCACTTTTAAATCATTCAAGGTATGCGCTGCGTTCAGATAATCTAATTTCCGTAACCCCATTTTACATACAGAAGGAGCAAACTTTCTGCTTTTACCCGTTACATACAATTTCTCGGTATCTTTATCTTTGAAGGATTTAATCACGGTCTTTTATGATAGCAAAGACTTACTTAAACACATGAACAATATAACACATAAGGTTATATTAATAAAGAAAAAATTTACTGTAGTCAAAACGTAGTCAAATCCATTGGAATGAACAGAAAGCCACAGGAATAGTCAGGAAATAAATATGCATCGCAAGTTATTTTACTACAAAACATTACAGCCGTAAAGGACACACTTCCGGCCACTTACAAAAATGGTCAAAAAACCCGTTTTCACAACATCATATAAGGGTCAACATCAACCATCGTTTGCACGTTTTTTGACGGTTTTAGCATGTCTGCAACGTCTTGAAGGGCATTGTGAATACTTGTATGGCTTTGTGCCTTTAATAGAATATGCCATCGGAACAGGTTGTTGATTTTCGTCATGGGGGCGGGTGACGGTCCGAGTATTTCCAGACGGTTCCCCTGTGTTATGGCAATCTCTTTTAGCTTATCCGCAACAAGCGCGGATTTTTCTTTGGTTTTGTCTTCCTTTGGGCCGCGAAAGACAATCCGTGTCAGTTTCCCCCAAGGGGGGTAATTCAATTGTTTTCTATATTCCAGTTCTTTCCTTGCAAAACCTTCATAATCATGGGCTGCTGCATATGTGATGCTGTAGTGTCTGGGGTTAAAGGATTGTACTACTACCCGTCCTCCCTTTGATCCTCTGCCCGTACGGCCTGCAACTTGTGAGATGAGCTGAAATGTCCGTTCGCTCGCACGAAAATCTGGCAGGTTCAGTATCGTGTCTGCTGAGATTACCCCGACCAGGGTAACATTCGGGAAATCCAGCCCTTTTGCGATCATCTGGGTGCCAAGCAATATCTGGAACTCCCCGCGTTCAAATGCTGTTAAGGCCTTTCCGTGGGCATCACGTACGCGCATGGAATCGCTGTCCATCCGTATAATTTTATAATTGGGGAACTTATTCTTAATTTCGTCTTCAATTTTTTCTGTCCCAAAACCACGATAATTAATACTATTGGCCAGACAATCCGGACATGATTCCGGGGGATGGGCTTCCGTGTAACAATAATGGCATAACGTAGTATTGAATTTTTTATGAAAGGTCATGGGGATATCACATCGATTACATTTTAATACAAACCCACACCGTTTACAATGAATATACGGCGCATACCCTCTTCGGTTCAAAAACAAGATCACCTGTTCATTTCGGGCAAGGGATTGGTTCATATAATATTCAAGCCGTTGAGAAATAATGTTGTATCCCCGGCGTTTGCGGACTTCTTCTCCCATATCTACAATATCGACGGGCGGGAGTTGCCGCTCGCCAATTCTCTTTGAAAGGACGATCTTTTCGTAATTTCCGTTCAATGCCTGATAGTAACTTTCCAGGGAGGGTGTAGCCGTACCCATAATCACCAGGGCATTTTCAAAGGTTGCCCTGAGAATGGCGATATCCCTGGCATTGTACCGTGGATTATTTTCCTGTTTATAGGTGTTTTCATGTTCCTCATCGATAATAATCAGCCCAACGTTCTTCAGGGGGGCAAATATGGCGGATCGCGCACCGATAACGATATCCACCTTACCTTCTTTAATATCATTCCACTGTGACTGGTGAACGGTACCCAGGAGGTTGCTGTGTAATACGGCTACCTTGTTGAACCGTGCCTTTATCCTTTGAATCGTTTGTGGTGTAAGAGATATTTCAGGGACAAGGTATATGGCCTTGCGACCGTATTCAAGGGCATTAGTAACGGTTTGAAGGTAGAGTTCCGTTTTTCCACTGCCTGTAATACCGTGAAGCAATATAACGCCCGGCTTGAGCTGTGTAAGATTATATGGTAAAGATTCCCTTTCCCGATTTAATGTCTTTACCTCCTCTTGATCCCCTCCTTCTGAAGGAGGGGAACTGTATGCCTTCGATTTTATCTCCCCTTCATCCCTTCCTTGTGAAGGAGGAGCATTGAAGGCTTTTAATTTTACATCCCCTTCATCGTCCGACTGAGCGCTCACGATGAAGTCCCCTCCTTGCGAAGGAGGGGAAAGAGGGGTAGTCGAAGATAGTGGAATTTGGTTAAGATGGTAAATCTCTGCTAGTTTTCTACAAATAATATCGAAGGCGTTTTGTTGTTCCTGGGTAAGGATTAAGTGTTGCTGCAATTGGTCGACATTGCGGGTCGTAGTTATGGCATCTTGAAGTTTGTTTTCAAGAATGATAAAACCTTTTTTCTCCAATTGGCGAAGGCCGGACATCTTGCAACCACTGATACGGATCAATTCTTTGGCGCTTATTTCATCGGGATGTTCTAAAAGGATTTCCAGTACCTTGGCCTGTTTTGGTGCACGGGCTTTCATTTGCAAAAGAGCATCTTGGTTGAGCGCTGGGGCATGGTTACTATATCTAACGAATGTATTCCATTTTTCTTTTATTCGACTGCGCACAACAGGCGGAACGACGGCAGAGATAGCTTCCCCCCACCCACAGCAATAATGGAACGATAACCAGCGGGTGATCTTTAGCATGATGTCATCAATCAATGGGGTCTTATCGATTATACTTATGATATCCTTTGTTTTATCGGTGAATGGGGTATTAGTAAATCCGACACAAAACCCAGTCATTATTTTGTTGCCAAAGGGTATTCTTACCCGCATCCCGACGGTAAGGGTTTCTCTTAAGTGAGGTGGGACGCTATAATGAAACACCTTATTTAAAGGGATATTGACAACCACTTCGGCGTATAATTTTTGAGAGGGTTGATTTACTGGCGTGGTCTGATTTCCCGGTGCAACGTCGGTTGGACACGTCGGAGGCGAATTCTGACTGAGGAGGCTGATAGACATAGATTCCTATCTTATATACAGGAAATTTATCTGGTAGCGCAACCGTCCCGGTTGCGCTAAAAGCAGTTGAGGACATAAGTTCATGTCTGGAAATTTCACTCTTTGGTAATTCCTCCCTCAGCGCCGCCTCCCTATGGTAAGTCAGGCGCCCTCGCCTGACAATATAAATGACAAGCGGGGGCACTTGTCCTACCAATAAGAGGAGATTAAAAGTCACTAAGAAGGCTTAAATACATTGAACAATTTTAATGGTAAGATACTAGCAAAAGAGAGCGTATCGTGTCAAGGTATATAAGGCATAACGCAGCAGTTCGCAAGGGTGTCGTTGGCTTGGACAAGGCGTAAGTGTGTATTCCAGTTTTTGTTTTAAAAATATTTGCAGAGCTAATGGAAAGAATTCTTCTCGTTTTGTTTAAATTATAATTCGTTAAATTCCTTTAAGGATGCCAGGTCCGAGTTCATTGTGTTGAGGTATGGATAATGCCCATTGATAGCCAGGTTTTGTCATCATTACATATTACATGAGAATCTTTTTGCTGAACGGCGGACCATCCTGCTCTTTGAAACTTCCGGACTGCCTCAGCACCTGAGCAGAGTTTTAGATGGTTGCTCATTATACAGCAACTTCAATAAGATTAGCCGAATTTTCTTAAATTTCTTCCTTTGTCCTTATTTCTGGAACCTCTATTGCTCATACAGATTTAAATAACAATACCTATATCACGTATCATGATAAAGGCAAATCCGGAGTGATCAGGGGACACAAAGGAAAGGCAAATTCAAGCAATGAATTGATTGATAATGAGGATGTGATACGTATTCTGATCATCCTTGTTCCACTTGCCAAGAACTTCCACAAACTTCAGAGGGATATCACAATCTTTCAGTTTTGCCTGAGAAACAAAGGCAATATCCACACCCACGTTGCAAACTTCTTCCCGTTTGAGTGGGCCACAGTACTGCCACTTTGCACCTTCGGTTTTCATTGCAAAAGGCCATGGGCAGCCTGTATCATCGATGGCAAAAAGCCCGCCTTTGGTGGCTGCAGTGGTTCTTTGTTTTTGAATGATTTCTAATCTCTTGCGTTTCAGGGCTTGCATGTTTCATTTGGAATCGGAGAAGAAATACTGAAACTTCTGATAATCCGTATGGGTTGCTTTAGCCATGGCGCCAAGCGAGTTTCTTTTGTAGTCTTTCAAGAGTGCGTAGACGGCAAGGGTGAATACTGCCAGTTATTTTTTGCTGAAAACACAAAGAAGACATATCACATAGCATTGATTTGTCGTAAGTTAGGCCGAACAGGACTTATGACCTAAAATTCTTTTCAACATGCGTTTTTTAACAAAATAATAATGTAAAGTGGTAAAAGTTTGTATAAGTATAACGGTAAAAAGGAAGAGGAATTACTGAAAAAAGGCAAAGGGAAAGGGAAAGAGGAACGACAAACAGCAATCTATGTATCAAAAATAATGAGTAATACAAAGAATAGAGAAATTGTGAGGTACTTTTGTATAAAGGGGTCACCCGTGAGTGAAACGCTAAAGCGAGTAGAAACTAGGATAAAAAGAGAAAGAAATCGAAGTGTTAAAAAAACGATTAATTATTGAATAACGAAGGTCTGACCCTTAGCTTCCTCTGAATTATTTTTTCCCATCTCTGATCTCGACTAATGAACAGCCGAGATTACCACTGTTTAGGGTTTCTACGCCATAATCTACAACGATGATTTACCATTGTCAAGGAACTAAAAAATGTTATTTTGCACTAATTCACTATTTTATTTCCTAATTATTTTTGCTATTCTGTTGTGATTAATATTTCGTAACTATTCAGACTACTGAAGTTTCATCAGACTTAAGACGAGATGCTGAAATAAATTCAGTATGACAGCGTCTTTCCCTTCGTCATTCTGAACCTTGTGCTGAACTCGTTTTCAGTATCGTTTCAGAATCTCCTGGTAATCACTTCAGTTGGCTAAAGAGTTATCAATTTTCAAAAATACTATAATATTTTAATAACCATTTATCCATGAAAGTACTCGGGATTGAAACCTCAGGGGATGTTGGCGGAGTTGCTGTTTGCCAGAATAAACGCATTATCATTGCAAAGGATTTTGGTGGCATGCAACATGGCAAAGAACTGGTTCCTACCATTAAGAGTACCCTTAATGAGATCGGCTGGGCACCGAAGGACATCGATCTCATCACCGTGGACGTGGGACCTGGTTCATATACAGGATTGCGCGTAGGTGTGGCCTGTGCAAAGACACTGGCCTACGCATTAAATAAACCCGTTATTGACGTACCTTTATTCGACATCATCGCTGAAAACTATAATCAAATTACCCTCCCTATTTTCCCTCCTTTGCAATACGAGAATGAAGGAAGGGTGAAAAACTTGCTAGAAAAAAATGTTCATACAGGGGAATACTATATATGCCCTATCCTTGACGCAAGACGAAACCACGTTTACGCATGCATCTATAAGTTTGCCCCTGCAAGTCCTGAACAGGGATTGGGCGGTGTACGGAGGGAAAAAATGTCCGAGTTTCTGGTAATTCAGCCAGAAAAACTTTTGTCTCTCCTTCCGCGACCGGTAATTATTTTCGGAAACGGTGTTGCACCTTACAGAGACATATTTCATCAAAAGGACATCTTTATAGACAAAGAGGAGTGGGCGATACCAAAGGTTGAGCATGTGGCTTTATTAGGAGAAAGGATGTTCGAATCGGGACATCAATGCGAGATAGACAAATTATTACCGCTATATTTACGACAGGCTGAGGCTATTGAAAAACGGGAAGTCAAGAAATAGCACTTTCAGCAAGAATTATCTCAAATAAACAGGTAAATGATCATAAAAGGATTAAAAACTTTCTTAAAAGAACTTTTTACGAGAGATTTTTAAATCGTTTTCTTACCTCATCCATTTTCCCACAGGTCATTTTTCCTTCGGGACATTTGCCATTCACACAGCCCGGACCAGCATCTTTAAAAATATGAGGAGAAACCTGTTTGGCCTGCCGGAGCATCTCTATTGCAACGTTCCTTATTTCCCATTGTGCTCGGTTACAGCAACGCACCCGAAAGAAGTGCAGCAATTCACGGGCATTCATGGTGATAATAATCTTTGTCTCCGTGGCATTCGGTAATAAAAAACGTGCATCCTCAAATGTGCTTTCTCCACTATTGCCAAACGCCTCTACAAGTTCGTCATACCATTTCTGCAGGATACTCATCTTTTCTATAAACCATTGTTTTTTGCCTATTTTTTCTATGCTGGGTGGAATAATAAAATGAAATCCACCGGTCTTCTTACTCTGTTGTCCCACATATCGCTGGCTCTGCTGAGAATAAGATGCCAAACGATGTCTTACCATCTGATGAGAACAGGCGCGGGAGATACCTTCTACACCGAAGGTAAAGGTAACGTGTTCAATGGGCGAGAGATGTCGCATGTCGGTCAGCTTTTCAATAAAACCTGCCTGGTTCTGACTTTCAATCTGTTGCTTCAGCTCATCAATAGAAGCTGGGCTATAGCATAACCTTGCTGCCTTTGCCACTATTTCTTCGGGATCTGGTGTGTATCGTAACAATAGTACATGCAATTGGGATTCTGACATAACTTTCCGTTTCGAGAATTTCAACGCAAGGGTCCGGTGCGCATACCCCTAAGGATTCGATATCATGGCAAACAAAGAGTTAAAGGTCCGTTTTTATCAATAAAGAGATAATGGGTAAATTAAAATTCAATGCCTTTTTGAGCACTGACTCCACTTTTATAATGATGCTTGATCTCCCGCATTTCGGTCACCATATCTGCCAGTTCAATGATCTTATCATGGGCGTTGCGTCCTGTCAGAATTATGGTAAGCCTTTTGGGCCGTTCTTTTAATACAGAAATCACCTCCTCAACATGTAAGAGGCCGTGATCAATCATATTGTTGATCTCGTCCAGGATGATGATATCATATAAATCCGAAAAGATTTCCTGTTTAGCATAATCCCAGGATACACGGGCATTTTCAAGCGTCGCTGCAGAATGTGCCTCTTTCCGTGTTTTGACAAATCCTTGTCCCAACTGGGTAATTTTGAAATCGGGTTCGAGTCGTTTTACCGCACAGAGTTCTCCTGTAAGCCACGGCCCTTTGAAAAATTGGAGCATAAGTACTTTCATACCATGCCCGGCTGCCCGGAGGCCAAGACCTAAAGCTGCCGTCGTCTTGCCTTTCCCATCGCCCGTGTTTACCATGAGGAGTCCGTTTTCCATAGCGCCCTCCTTATTCATTGAATTCATTCATTATTCCATAGGTAAAAGATTATATTAATCACAAATTAAAGTCAAGGATATTGAAGAAAGTTACTTTCTAAAATGAATTGACAATTGATGATGCAATTCGTAATATCATCTTATTTCTATTTTCTATGGAACGAACAGAAACGTTTTTGTGTTTGTAAAAGTGAAATGTGTATGAGAGAAAGGGGTTGTATATGTCGGAAATTAAGGAATGCGACCTGCCTGGTATAGGTAAAAAATTTACCCTGGAATTGGATTCAGGTGATAAGTTGGTCGTAGTGATTCATTCTTCAGGAGAAAGGGAGGTATTTAAATTTACCAAAGACAACGACGAGCCTACATCCGTAACCACGCTTAGCGACGAAGAGGCACGCCAAATTGGCGCCATACTATCGGGAACGTACTTCCAGCCTGTCATTGAAGACGAGCCAAAGTTAATGATGAAAAATGTGACTATGGAATGGATCAAGATCACCCCAGATTCAATACTTGCCAATAAAAAGATTGAAGAATTGGATATCAGGAAAACAACAGGGGTATCCATTACCACAATTATCAGGGGTGAAACGGTAATTCCCAATCCTCCTTCCAGTGAAATTATTCAACCCCAGGATACCCTTATCATTATAGGGAATAATGAACAGATTAAAAATTTTATATCCACCTTTGAGATTAAACAACATTTAGGAAAATGATCGTAAATGAAAGCGTGTTATCATTAGGGATTTCCCTCATCGCCTTGTTTTTTGCTGGTTTGTTGGCCACAAAAATCAATCAATCCCTCACGGCGATATTCATCGTGGTAGGAATGATTCTGCAGAATTTCTTCCCCGTTACAATTATTACAGAATTTATCGCCACCCTCGGTATTATTTTTATGCTCTTTATGTTTGGTCTGGAATTTTCTGTAGGCAATTTATTTCATAACCAGCGGAAAATATTCTCTACCGGGATTTACGACCTTTTCTTCAACTTTCCCGTTGGCCTGCTCCTTGGCTGGATATTAGGTTACGATTTGATGCAATCCCTTTTACTCGGTGGTATTCTTTATGTCACCAGCTCTGTGATTGTGGCTAAGTCTATTATCGATTTAAAGCGTTCTGCAAACCCCGAGACAGAATATATCCTTAACGTTCTGATTTTTGAGGATATGTTTATAGCCCTGTTTCTTGCATTTATTGTTGGAATTCTAAATTATGGTCACATTGACACAAAAGGTACAATCGTTGTTCTGCTGAAGACCTCCGCCTTTTTTCTGTTCTATATTGTTCTCGCCCGGACTTCAAAGAAATTTATCGACAAGATTGTTGATATTGAGCATACGGAGTTATTTGTAATCCTGATTCTTTCGATTATCGTGCTTTCTGCAGGTGCTGCGTCCAGAATAGGACTTTCCGAAGCAATAGGGGCATTCCTTGCCGGACTTTTATTGTCGGAGACAAAGCAAAGACATCGAATTTCCGAGGCGATCAAACCCTTCCAACAATTCTCCACAGCAATTTTCTTTGTCGCATTTGGCATGTCAATCGATTATAAGCATATAACAAACCTTATTCCGATCGGGATATTTATTTTTGTTATTTCTTCTTTCAGCAAGGTCTTTGGAGGTTATTTTATTGGCAAAAGATATCGTTTGAGCAAAAGGGCGGGTTTAAGGCTCGGTTTCAGCCTCATTCCAAGAGGAGAATTTTCCATCATTTTAGCCGGAATGGTTGCAATGAATCCCCATTTACCCTTTCCCCTCAAATCCCTTACAGGGGTTTATGTACTGCTCAGCGCCATTCTCGGAAGTATTATTATGAAAGAGACCGATTGGTTTATAAAATGGTTTATTGAAAGGAAAGAGGAGGAACCCAAACAAATTTCTGATCAGTCAGCAACAAGTTTGCCCGAATGAACGAAAATGGAAAAGATATTTTTGAGTTTTGTATAATTTACCGAAAGACTTTCTTTCCCAATTTGCGCCTTAACGACATGAAAACTTCTCTCGCCATGAGCCACTTGTCTTCAAGCGCCCACATATGAAAAGGGAGCACGCATCCACACCGCAGACAGTCCGCCTGTGGGCCCATCATACACGGTTTTTTAATCTGACCCTGCGGGTCAAGACAAAAGGATACCTCTTTGAATACGCAATTTCTCGTGACTTCTTTACATTTATCTGATTTCATGAGCTTCAGAACAAGACCTGGCACGCCGATAAAATCTCCGTATTTTTCTTCTTTTAACCGAAGCAGTTTATCTAATATCTCATCACGTAATTGCCAGCCTGGCCACAGGTCATCGTTTTTCAAGCCTTTTATCGGAGTATGTATTTGAAACAAACATCCTTTAACACCGATATCTTTCCATTCTTCGATAAAATACTCAATATCCTGATAATTCATCTTATTAATTACCATTGATACATGAATTTTTAATTCTGGCCTGTTAGCATGCTTTTTTATCCTTTCATGACAACCTTTCCCACGAATGGTATCATGCATATCCTTTCTGCCGTCAACCGATATATAGAAGTTTACATCCGGCCAGTTGGGCAACTCAATCGTTCCATTGGTAGCGACCAGATTTGATTTGAAATATTTCATCCCGCGTTCTATTAATTCTTTTCGCAGGAGGGGTTCACCACCAATCCAGGAACATTGATAAAATGGAAAATCTGTCTCTTTTAAACTCTCGAGTTTATCAATCCATTCGTCATCGCTGAGTTCAGGCCTCTCTTCGTAGTCATGTGCATAAAAGTAGCAGTGTTTACAACGCAGATTACAACGGTTGGTAATATCAATTGATCCGATTGCGCCTTTTGGTTTGCCAAAGAGGTCAAATCTGGCCAAGTCATATAATTTAAAAAAAAATTTGGCCCTTTCTTTACCAATTCTCTGACAGGAATAATCGAAAAACTTATCTCTTAATGTCCGTTTTGGACCTATTTGCTTATTTTCTAAAGTATTAATCATTTTACATCAGAAAAATCAATTTTATACTTTTCCTCACTTTTTTTCGTTTTAACGATGACGGTGGTACTTGCCCCGGGGTTAACTTTGTCATATCGGAAAATGCCAATGATACCCTGTCTTTTATCCTTATATTTCATACCAAACGCATTTTTTTCTGGTAATATAACATTTATTCCTTGTTTCAGGATAATTTGAACATCTTCCGGGGATTGAATGTCTTCTTCGGGAACGCTAACAACAACATTGAAAGTAACAGATTCTGCCATTTCTTTTAAATCCTCAGAAGTAAGAGATTGATCTTTCATAGCCTTCATGGCGGAACTTACCGCAATTCTAATATATTTACTCATGATCAGCCCGCCTCCTCCTTTGGAATATTCACCAAAGCAGGCCAGTTTTACAACAGGGCTGTCAAAAATATCTTTTCCTTTGTATTTTCCACCATATTCATTTGCCTCTTTCATCTGTTCTTGCGTTAGTTGAATGTCGAATGCACCGGACAGTGCCGGTACTCCCATTATCATTATACAAACCAGACCCAGACACCATTTGACAAGTCTCATAGAACACCTCCGGATAGTAATTTTTCTGTATTCTGTCCTTCGAATTCATGATAGCGCGTCCCTCTTTAATCTTCAAATAATTTTATTTCTTTACCTGTTATCATACTGATTTTCTTCCCAAGGTTTTTCATTTCCTTAAGCCCTCCACGATTGGATGATTCACCCACTTCATCTACTAAGATCCTTTTCCCATTTGCTAACCTCAATAATACCGCATATGTTATGTAATTATTCGGTACCGATTCCCTGACATCCTTTACAACTTCCACACTTTTTATTTTAGAAAATGGGAAACTATCCTCATCGTCAAAAAAAAGCGTCCTTCTTACCTTTACTGTTACCTGTTCTGCCTTCCCATCAATAGTAATTATCTTGAAAAAGGAACTTAATACAAGTTTGTTTGTGATATTCTTCTTCAGTGCCATTGATTTCATATACCTCCTTTTTCAACCTTATAACAAAATATGTTCAATTGAATAGATTATTTACATTATCTGAATCAACGAGAGGAAATATATCACATACGATTTCGATAGTCAAAATTATTATTTTCATAAATTTTGTTCCATCTACTTGCAAGGGAAGACCTTAAAAATAGCCTGTGTGTGATTAAGATAATATATTGGAAGTAAAAAATCAACTTAAATATCCATATAGATTAACGATATAAAAAAATAAAGCTTCCCACCCAATGAAAGCAGGTGGGAAGCTTATTGCATTACTCCAGATACATGCCTGTCAATAAGATGGAGAATCCAAGAATCGTTTAAAGAGGTGTTTTCATATCTATCTTGGCATTCTGTCTGAGCTGTGCTATAAGTACTTTGGCTTTTTCACTCATGATATCTTGTTTAACATTGGGCTTTATAGTATCAAAGTTAACATCTTTCCCCTTTTTTATATCTGTAACTTTTATGATATGATACCCGAATTGTGTCTGCACTGGATCACTTATCTGGCCTACCTTTAACGCAAATGCCGCGGCGGCGAATGGCTCAACCATTTGTCCTTTTCTCTTAAAGAAACCTAAGTCTCCGCCTTTTTCTTTGGAGGGACAATCAGAATACTGCTTTGCAACTTCTGCAAAATCTTTTCCTGCATCTACCTCTGCTTTTACTTTATTGATTTTTTCTTTAGCTTGCGACAATTCAGCATCCGTCTTCATTTGTCGTGTATCTACCAGAACATGGCTGGCCTTTACTTCCGTCTCATCGTAGGCAGACTTATTTTGTTCAAAATATGTCTTTATTTTCTGGTCGTCAAGGTCTTTACCAAGATACTTTTCCAAGGATAAGGATATAGTAATATCCTTTTTCAGGTCGTCAATGCTGCTCCCGTGAGACTCCAACACCTGCTCCAGTGTTTGACCTGCCAGACCGGGGTTGGCTTTGATATCTTCGCGCACCTTGTTCACTTCTGTTTCTATATCCGCTTTGCTCGGTTCGATCTTATTATCACGAATAAATTGCAGAATGAGCTTTTGGGTAATCAGTCCGTCAATTATTTGTTGCGTAACTGATGGAATCTGATCTTCGCTTATCTGACTCCCAAATCTGCCGAGTATATGGTCAACGTCCCCTTGTGTGATATTTTCACCATTCACTGTCGCCAAAACTTTACTTGAATCGCCCTTTTGTTTCTGTGGTGCTGCTGCCTCTTTTTCTTTTGGTTCACTGGCCTTTGCCTTCGGTGCAGCTTTTGCCTTTTTTGGTGGTGCAGGAGGTTTTTTTGTATCCGTTTCTGCAGCAGATACACTCAAATGAATGCACACTATTCCACCCAATAGTATTCCTATCGGCTTAATAAATCCTCTTAACATTGAC
Organism: Candidatus Brocadia sp.; assembly: GCA_021646415.1. Lineage (NCBI taxonomy): Bacteria > Pseudomonadati > Planctomycetota > Candidatus Brocadiia > Candidatus Brocadiales > Candidatus Brocadiaceae > Candidatus Brocadia > Candidatus Brocadia sp. The sequence goes on along the minus strand of SOEU01000013.1, from coordinate 84,682 downwards.
TTCTCCTATTAAAGAAAGAATGAAAATAATAAAAAATTATTGTAATATATCCTGACTCATAATGTCAAACTACTTCTTTTTTTCTTCAATGTTGAGTATTTTTCCTGATGCCTGCTATCTCCGTCAGATGTTTCATCCCTATGACCTTTGTAATTATAAACCACCGTGACCGTCCATGCGTCGTTTGGTTTGCTAAAAATCTCCGGGAAATGGGGCGTATTATTGTCAGGAGGATTTTTTCAGAAATATTATCATATCCATACAACCCCGCCTGATCATCATTACGGCTATGGCTGCAAGCAGCAGAGATGCAACCTTGGCAAAGGCCCTGGACCCTCCGTCACCCATAATCCGGTAAATGAAATTTGACTTCAGAAATACGACCCATACAATGACAAGATTTATTACCAGGGAAGTTACCGTTGGAAGATAACCGTAGATATCCACCGTAACAATGATCGTGGTTAAAACAGCCGGCCCCACAACCAGTGGGATGCCTAAGGGAACGACCCCCATGGTTGAAGTTATTGCCCTTTTTCCTTTCTCCGCAAACAGCAAATCATTGATAGCAAATACCAACAATAAAAGACCACCGGCCATTTTGAAATCGTATATTTCAATTCCCATAACAGAAAAAATAAACTTTCCGAGGGCAAGAAAGCCCACGCTGACTGAAAGGGCAGTGATCACAGACTGGTTTATCGTTTTTATTTTCTGCGGCTTTTCGACCCCTTCCACCAATGACATAAAAATAGGCAATATTCCTGCCACGTCGATTGCTATAAAGAGCGGAATAAAGGCGAGCAGAAAATTATGCCAATGCTCGATGTGCAGAATTTGTAATTCTTTCATAAAATTATGTTATTTCAGTAATATTGTGTTTTTTTAATTTGTTATAAAAACTGGCACGGGAAATCTGAAGTATTTTCGCAGCTTTTTCCTTGTCTGCCCCTGCCGATTCTAGGGTATTCATAATTATTTGACGTTCAACTTGATCCATTAATACCTCGAGAGGCTTCCCGGAAAGGTCCTGTGACAAGACCATTTTTTCATGATAGAGCGGAATATCAACGGGTTCAATCATCGTTCCCTTGCAAAGGATAACTGCACGTTCAATGACATTTTCCAGCTCTCGTATGTTTCCGGGCCAGGTATACGACACGAGTTTGTTTAACGCCTCACGGGAAATTCCTTCAACAGTTTTCCGGTTCTTTTTGCTGTGAATGGAAAGAAAATGTGAAGCAAGTAGCGGAACGTCGTCTGCACGTTCTCTTAAGGGTGGCAGGAAAATGCGAATAACATTAAGTCTGTAGAAAAGGTCTCTGCGGAATAAGCCTTTTTCAACGTGCTCTTCCAGATTTGCATTTGTTGCTGCAATGATTCGTACGTCCACTTTTATCAGTTCGTCACTTCCCACAGCCTCAAATTCATTGTCTTGCAGGACACGAAGTAATTTAGCTTGTACCGCCAGAGGAATATTGCCAATCTCATCCAAAAATATCGTGCCATGATCAGCCGTTCTGAAACGACCGATTCTATCTTTTGTGGCACCCGTAAATGCCCCTTTTTCATGACCAAAAAGTTCACTTTCCAATAACGTTTCAGCCAGCGCCGCACAATCTACCTTTACAAACGGATAATCTTTACGGGCACTGTTATAATGAATAGCCTTGGCTACCAATTCCTTGCCGGTACCTGTTTCTCCCTGAATCAAGATATTTGCCTCTGTGTTTGACACATTGGATATAATCTCATATATCTTTTTAATCTTCGGGCTTTCACCAATGATATTACCAAATTTGTATTTTTCACCGAGTTCCGAACGCAGCCGGTCAACCTCACCTTCGAGGCGTTGCAGTTGCAATATTTTTTCAATAACTATGATAAGCTCATCACGTTTAAAAGGTTTTGTAATATAGTCTGAGGCACCTAATTTCATAGCTTCTACGGCATTTGTTACAGTACCGTAACTTGTCATTACGACAACATCTATATTTGGATTTTGCTGTTTAACCCTTTTTAAAACCTCGATACCGTCAATTTCTGGCATAACCAAATCCGTAAGAATAATGGCATATATACCATCCCTGGATACTTTTTCTATGGCTTCTTTACCACTTGCGACAACATCTGATGCATAGCCTTTACTTTTCAGAAGTTCTTTACACATCTCTCCCATTGCCATATCATCATCAACAACCAATATCTTCTTCAAGACCTTTATCCTTCAACCGAAATGTTTCTCATAGGGGTAACGATATAATGAATTTCGTCCCATTACCCACGCGGCTTTCTAATGCTATTTTGCCATTATGGGCTAAAATAATATTTTTGCAAATTGATAATCCTAATCCCGTTCCTTTGCCAGGCTCCTTAGTTGTAAAGAAAGGTGAAAAAATATATTTCCTGTCCTCGTCAGAGATTCCGATTCCGTTGTCTTCAAAAATAATCTCAACGGACTTCTCCTCTTTATTTACCCTGGTTTCAACAAAGACATCTCCACCTTGAGGTAAAGCATCCACAGCATTATTGACGAGATTGAGAATTACCTGCTGAATTTGATTCCCATCGACCAATAAAGGTGGTATCTGGTCATCAAACATCCTATGTAGTCTTATTTTATGAATTATTAACCGATGCTCAACAAGTGAAAGGATACTATTGATTAAATGATGGATATTGCATAATTTTCTTTCATAATTGGATTTCCTTGAAAAATCCAATAGGTTTCTAATCGTCTTTTGACACTTTATTACCTGTTCAGAAATGGTTTTAATACGTCCCAGAAAATTTTCGTCCTGGATAGCTTCTGCCAATAATTCACAATAGCCAGAAATCGTAGCAAGTGGGGTATCCAATTCATGAGCAAGGCTGGATGCAAGAAGCCCGATAGAAGCCATTTTTTCAGCCTGCAGGAGTTGATTCTGTAACGATTTGAGTTCCTCATAGGCATGCCGTAATTCACGTATCCGCTTGCCTAATTCCAGTCGTTGTTGCTCCCTCTCCTCTTCAAGCAATTTTCTTTCGGTAATATCTCTGAAAATTTCTACCGTATATTCTACAGTACCATCTTTATCTGTAATGGGAAATGCAAAATGTTCCATGAAGTGCTTTTCACCATCAGGTCCTATTTCCCATTTGATTGTTTGCTGTGTTTTTCCAGTCTCAAAGGCTTTTCCTGTCACACAATTTTCGCACGGCGCACTTTTTCCCCACAATTGTGCGTAACATTTGTTTCCTAACAATGTTCGCCAATTTTTCCCGGCTCTCCTACTTGTAGCTTTATTTATAAATATGATTTGAAAATTCTTATCAACGATATTAATACAATCGTCAATGCCATCTAGGGCTGTTTGGAGGAATCTCGCCGATACATCCATTGTATCTCCTTAAAGGACAAGAATCATTATATCTTAAATGGTAGTAAACAGGTGCCATTTATGTGAAAATTACTATAGCATAAGCCTTAATATTATCGCAATATGTAAATTTTACCTCGTGTTTTTTACTTGTCATGAATCCATAGATGAGGTAATATTTTTATACCATATTTTAATCCTCCATAATATTCAAGCCACGTTATTAAATCCCAGGAAAGGGGATATTAGTAAACCGGATAAAGGAACTGCACAAAAAAATTGAACTTTTTCAAAGCATTGGATACAAATCAGCCAAAATATCCCTTGTCATAATTCTTTTTGCCATTCTCTTTGGAGCGATTTGTGCGTATTTTTTTACCCGCAGCATATGTGCTCCTATAAAGACTCTGAAAGATGCCACAGACCGTATTGCACAGGGAGATTTGGATTATCGGATTGATGTTAGATCAAGTGATGAAATCGGTACTCTGGGGACCGCCTTTAATCAGATGTTTGGTAAACTGAAAGAGGGACCAATTGAAAACAGAGTTCGAATATTCAGGATATTAGACAAAAGAGTGTGGATGCAATACACTTTTTAGCGGAAAGTAAAAATATCCGTATTATACTATTACTATGCAAACGGAGGTGCCGTTTTTTTGATGGGATCGGCACGATCTCACCTTCCTTGCAGACAAAGCTTTTGAGGGTATTACAAGACGGTACTCAAGAAAGATATTATCGGATTTACCCCTGCCGCCATTCAAAGGATGACACTTTCTAATTGACCTGGCAACGTGCGCGAGTTACAAAATAAGATTGAATCAACGATAAAATACTGCTCGCTTTATCGATTTCTAACCTTTTCCAGAGAAAACGGCGATAAATACGCCGGAATCGTTTCCTCTATCCGACGTATGCCTTGCCTACCTTTTAGTAATATAACACTGACCATTGCTTTAATCATCGATTTGGACCTGTCATAAGTCATCAATATCTTGACTATAAAGTACAACTTTGCCATGATTATCATCGTCAGAGATGATGCAAAAAGTATCGCCTTCGTTTTTGACAACTCTATAGCAAGGTATTGTGTTGCAGAACTGAGTAAAACGGCCATTGTTGTAAATGTGGCGAGGAGAATGAGCGCTACCTTCACTGACATAAATAGAACGGCACACTTCATGAAAAAAGATTTATGTGTTTCCTTAAAAGTATGAAGAGATGCAAAAAGTTGCATCAATTTTTCCGGTAAACGAGTAACCCTTTTTGAACTTTTAAGAATTATTGTATATGACATAACACATCCCTTTCTTACCAAATATGCATCTAATGAGTTTGCTGCACATCTCTGTCAGCAAACCGGTGACCATATTGCTTATTGTAATAATCCATGAACTCGCCGTTCTTTATTCGTTTCCACCATGCCTGATTATTCTTATACCAATGGATTGTATCCCTCAGGCCATTTTCAAATTTTATCTGAGGTTTCCATCCCAGAAACATTAATTTGGTACAATCCAGGGCATAACGTCTGTCGTGTCCTTCCCTATCTTTGACGTGCTCTATCAATGACTTAGGTTTCTTGAGCTCTTCCAGGATAAGATGTGCCGTATCAACATTATACCGTTCATTCCCACCTCCGATATTATACACCTCGCCGTCCTTCCCATGATTCAATATGAAATCAATACCAGCACAATGGTCTTCAACATGAATCCAATCCCGTACCTGCCTTCCATCACCATAAAGGGGAAGTTTTTTATCCTCTAAGGCATTTGTAATGAAGAGTGGGATAAATTTCTCAGGATGTTGATTCGGACCGTAGTTGTTGGATGCCCGGGTAATGATGATGGGTAGTTTATACGTCACCCAATAAGCGTAAGCCATCCTATCTCCTCCAGCTTTACTTGCAGAATAGGGATTACTGGGATTTAGGGCATCCGTTTCCTTAAACGAACCTTGATGGGCTGTCCCGTAAACCTCGTCAGTAGATATCTGAATAAACTTTTTTATACTGAAACGTCTTGATGCTTCAAGCAAGACAAAAACGCCCTTCATGTCGGTATCAATGAAGTTACTTGCGCTGCTAATACTTCGGTCAACATGTGATTCGGCAGCAAAGTTGACGACCGTGTCAATACCTTCCTCTGACAGGATATGTTCCACTAATTCCTGATTGCAGATGTCGCCCTTATAAAACTTAAACTGCTTAGACGTTTTTGAGTTTTCACTAATATCCTTAAGATTTTCGAGATTTCCTGCGTAGGTCAGCTTATCAAGTACCACCGCCCGCTTGCCCTGATTAATCATTCTACGGACAAAGTGACTTCCGATAAATCCTGCACCACCTGTAATAAGTATAGACATAAACCATCTACTCAATCAGTTAAATATTATAGCCCACGAAAATACGCGAAAGCTCACTAAAATACTCCTCTTTTAATCTTCTTTTTGTGTTTTTGCGTTTTTTCGCGAGCCGGTCCGTAGCGTACTTATTTTATACAAAAATTTCCTTTACATCAATATTCAGACCCTTAATCACAGTCGAACTTAGGTAATCTTTTACACCATATCTTTTACCTTCAAATTCCTTACCTCGTATTAGAAACACCTCGACAGTTTCATGCTCAGGGTCAACAACCCAGTATTCTTGCACGCCATGCCTTGCGTATAATTTCTTTTTAATTCCTATATCTCGCTTAAATGTGGAAGGCAAAAATATCTCAACAACCAAATCGGGTACACCTCTAATATTATCCTTTGTAATAATTTTCTTATTTTCATTGGCAACAAACAAGATATCAGGCTGAACTATATCTTCCTCAGAAAAGAGTACATCAGAGGGTGCGCAATAAACAGCCCCCACTTTATTTCTTTTAACATGATTTAAAAATATATATAAAATATTCGCAGAAATACGCTGATGGCTTTCGTTTGGTGAAGGTACCATAAACAAGTCTCCATCGATAATCTCATATCGCTTGTCCTCTGGAAGTTGCACATAGTCCTGATAATTGTATCTTATACTTGTTTGCATATAGCCACCTTGCGGCTTATAAACTTAACTGGAGTAATTTATCTATGCGTAATAGCCCATCCCTTCTGTTTACCTTTAAAAATCGGATTTCAATATTTAACCTGTACATGATTCAGGTCGAATTTTCAAAAAAACAGACGAGAGCGTTTATTATTCACTCCCATGTAACTCTTTTGGCTGCAGTAATGCCCCACCGTGTGAACATTATACCAAAATGAAAGACCTTCATACTATCTTTTTTTGAGACAAAATAAAAATCCCCTTGCATTCCCATGCCAGACGGCGGGAAACAAGGGGATTTGGTATCCCATGGAACAATTATTATTTATTGGCCAGTTTTAACCATGTATTCGCTCGTTTGAGCGTAACCTGAGCCTTTTCTTTCTCACCAACGCTCCCTGCCTTTTGTAAGGCTTTTTCTGCTGTATCCTTTTCTAATCTCATTTTTTCTATGTCAACTTCGCCTTCCATAACGCACTTATCAGCCAGCACAACGACATTGTTTGTCATAACCTCCATAAAACCACCATCGAGGGCAAGCCGTACAGTCTTATTATGTGCATCATTCACCGTTAGGATACTCGTCTTAAGTTCTGTAATCAGTGGTGCATGGTCTGCAAGTACACCCAAACCACCCTCTGTCCCATCGGCAGAAACACTGATCGCAGAATCGCTATAAACCACCTTTTCAGGTGTGATAACTTCAAATTTAAATGTTTTTGCCATGTTATCCACCCATCTGCTTTGCTTTTTCTACTACCTCTTCAATCCCGCCAACCATGTAAAAGGCCTGTTCGGGCAAGCTATCATGTTTCCCTTCAACTACCTCTTTAAATGCTCGAATCGTCTCCTTTAAAGGTACATACTTTCCCTTTGTGCCGGTAAACTGTTCTGCAACAAAGAATGGCTGTGACAGGAATCGCTGCAGCCTTCTAGCCCTCCCTACCAATATCTTATCCTCTTCTGAAAGTTCTTCCATACCAAGAATTGCAATAAAGTCCTGAAGTTCCTTATAACGCTGCAATATCCTCTGCACCTCTCGGGCAACCGCATAATGTTCCTGTCCTACAATTCTTGGATCAAGGATTCTGGATGTTGATCGCAGCGGGTCTACTGCAGGATAGATACCTAACTCTGCTATTTGACGTGACAGAGATATGGTTGCATCCAGGTGTGGGAAGGTTGTTACCGGTGCTGGGTCAGTAAAGTCATCAGCAGGAACATAAACAGCCTGTAATGATGTAATCGAACCCTTCTTGGTCGTAGTAATTCTTTCCTGCAAGTCACCCATTTCTGTAGCTAATGTAGGTTGATAACCCACAGCAGAAGGCATACGACCCAAAAGCGCTGATACTTCAGAACCTGCCTGCACAAATCTGAAGATATTATCAATGAACAGAAGAACGTCTTGCCCTTCCGTATCCCTGAAATACTCTGCCATCGTTAAACCAGTTAAGGCAACTCTTAGTCTTGCCCCCGGCGGTTCGTTCATCTGACCAAAAACCAGCACAGTTTTATCAATAACCCCAGATTCCTTCATTTCAAGCCAGAGATCATTTCCCTCACGGGTCCTTTCACCAACTCCAGCAAATGCTGAATAGCCACCGTGCTCTGTAGCAATACTTCTGATGAGTTCCATGATCAAGACAGTCTTTCCTACTCCGGCACCTCCAAACATTCCGATCTTTCCACCCCGTGCAAAAGGCGCAAGGAGATCAATAACCTTTAAGCCCGTCTCCAATACCGTTGTAACCGTTTCCCTCTCCTCAAAAGAAGGTGACGGACGGTGAATGGAAAGGCGATTCGTGGCCTTTACTTCTCCCATCTTATCAATAGGATCACCCAGCAGATTGAAAACCCTTCCTAATACCTCTTTTCCTACTGGCACGCTAATAGGTGCACCAGCATCGATAGCATCCATTCCCCTCATAAGTCCATCAGTCGATGACATTGCAATACAACGGGCTGTATCATTTCCTAAGTGTTGAGCAACTTCAGCAACTACTGAAATGTTCTTTTGGGAATCTTTTATATTAACCGCATTCTTAATAGCAGGAAGCGCACCGGGAGAAAACCGCACATCCACAACAGGCCCTATCACCTGCACAATAGTTCCTTTATTCTCTTTACTTTCTTTAACTTTTTTAGCCAAGTTTCTTGCTCCTTCCTTCTTTATTATTTAGTCAAAACTTAATCACAGGGTTCAGGAAGAAATATTTTAAATATTTTTGTCTTCATTGCAGACAATTATTTTCCGCAGCAAACCCTCTCTTCCCGTGTTCTCTGCGATGTGTAGTATTTTTTTACCGCACAAGGGCCTCGGCACCAGATACAACTTCCAGCAATTCCTTAGTGATTGCGGCCTGTCGGGCTTTATTATATGAACTCGTCAATTCATCAATCATTTCACCAGCATTGTCTGTTGCCGCAATCATGGCAACACGTCTGGCAGCATACTCAGATGTCAGCGATTCCAGGATACACTGATACAGCCGGGTTTCAACGAATTTCGGGAAAAGGTGACGAATGATCTGCTCTGCAGACGGCTCAAAAATATATTCACCACTGGTTTGTTTTCCCTTTGATTCGAAGGTTCCCTTTTCTATGGGTAACAATCGCATACTTGTAGAAAAAGATTGCATCACCGTATGAAACTTCGTGAAGAATATGTGCAATTCTCCAAACTCATTTGCCTCGTACCCTTTTATTAACTGCGCCGCTAATGCCTGCACATGATCGTATCCGAGTTTCTCTACACCCTCTGGAATGTACTTTTCTATGAGAGAAGCATACCTTCCCTTGGTAAAATGCAGGTATCCCTTCTTTCCAATAAGGGTAAGCTTGATCTCCCTGCCTTCTTTTTCCCTGATAAATTTTACAACTTTCTGAATTATATTATTGTTATAGGCACCACAAAGCCCTTTGTCCGCTGTGATCAAGATGACTTTTATAACAGGAACCGCCTGTTCTTTCTCTGCGAACCAGGGATGTATACCTTCAAGTGAAGAAACCAAATGGCTTAAAACGGAATGCATCTTTTCCGTATAGGTACGCGAGGCGATAACCTTAGACTCAACCTTTTTGAGCCTACTCGCCGCCACCATTTCCATGGCACGGGTAATCTGCTTGATGCTCGTAATACTTCTGATTCGTTGTTTAATTTCTCTCGTGCTCAGCATTCCCTAGCCCTTTTTTGCAAAGATTTGTTTGAATTCCTTGATAGCATTCTCTAATTTATTTGCTATCTCCTGATCAAGTTTCTTCTTTTCTTGAATCTCCATCCCTATAGAAGCGTATTTCTCCTTCATGAACTTCAGGAATTCCTTTTCAAAAACCCTGACCTTATCTACGGCAACATCATCCAGATATCCATTAATTCCGGCAAAGATTGCCATAATCTGCTCTTCTACTGGGACTGGTGCATACTGTGGCTGTTTCAGCAACTCTACAAGTCTGCTACCTTTGGCCAACTGTGCCTGAGTAAACTTATCCAATTCAGAACCAAACTGAGCAAACGAAGCTAACTCTCTATACTGGGCTAAAGTCAGCCGCAATGTGCCGGCAACCTTTTTCATTGCAGGGATCTGGGCATTTCCACCGACCCTGGACACCGAAAGACCTACTGAAATAGCGGGACGTATACCGGCATTAAACAAATCGCCTTCCAGATAAATCTGACCATCGGTAATAGAAATAACGTTTGTAGGAATATATGCCGAATAATCACCACCCTGTGTTTCTACTACAGGAAGCGCCGTTAAAGAACCACCGCCAAGTTCATTATTCAGCTTCGCTGCTCTTTCCAGCAATCTTGAATGAAGGTTGAAAATATCGCCGGGAAATGCCTCACGACCCGGTGGACGTCTTAACAAAAGAGAAATCTGTCGATATGCAATAGCGTGTTTATACAGATCATCATACATAACCACTGCATGCATACCATTATCCCTGAAGTATTCACCCATTGCACAACCCGCATACGGTGCAATATATTGGAGCGGGGCAGGATCAGAAGCAGAAGCCACTACAACAATGCTTATATCCATCACCTTATTATCTTCCAGCGTCTTAACAACATCTGCAACAGTAGACATCTTTTGGCCAATCGCCACATAGATACAATAGACTCCGGATTCACGCTGGTTAATTATTGTATCAATAAGAATCGCTGTTTTACCCGTTTGTCTGTCACCAATAATAAGCTCGCGCTGGCCCCTGCCGATTGGAATCATGGCATCAATCGCCTTGATGCCGGTTTGTAATGGCTCTTTTACAGGCTGTCTCTCTACTACATTGGGAGAAGTACCTTCGATTGGCCTATATTCATCAACGGCAATAGGTCCTTTTCCATCAATAGGCTGCCCCAGAGCATTTACTACACGGCCTAACAAAGCCTTGCCTACAGGTACCTGGACAATTTTCCCGGTAGTCTTTACGATATCACCCTCTTTAATTTTTTCATCAGAGCCTAGAAGAATAGCACCGACATTGTCCTCTTCGAGGTTCATGGCAATGCCATATACACTATCAGGAAATTCTAACAGTTCGCTGGATAAGCAATCATCCAGTCCATAAATACGAGCAACCCCGTCACCAACTTGCATGACGTGTCCCACATTTTCTAACTTTAATTTTTCTTCATATCCTTCAATCTCTTTTTTGATAATTGAAGTAATATCAGTGGATGCTAATGCCATATCCTCTACTCCTATTGTAAATAAAATCCTTCATTTTGCTCAGAATGACATCATGCTATTCCATTACCATTCTGAAATAATACTCTATCGAAAAGAACTTTATGTATTTAAAGTCCCTAATCACCTAAATGTATGGCAGGAGAAAACCTCCTGCCACTATTTCATCCATTTCATCAAACTTGAAAATTAATTCAGAACAAGAGATGCGCAATCAAGTCTCATGAGTAATTCTCTCATTAAGAAGACACAAAACCTAAGCTGTTCGCAAAGACAACAGTTTTGTTTTTAGATTTTTTAATCGATTTGCAACACTTCCATCTATCATCTTGTTGCCGATTTGGATTACCATTCCACCGAGAATGTCCGGATTTTGGACAACCTCTAGCTCTACTGTTTTACCCGTAATTTTTTTCAGCTTTTTCTTAAAATCTTCCAACCGATCTTCTGTCAGGGGCGCAACTACCTGAACAGTAGCTTTTACGATCCCCTTCTTCTCTAAAGTAACCTCTTTATACACATTCGGAACAAAATCCAAAATCCTTTCTTTTCTACGGTCAATCAATAGACACAAGAAGTTTATCATAAGGTCTGAAACCGAATTACCAAATATGTTTCTTATTAATTCCTTCTTGTTGTTTCGTGAAACGGACGGTTGGAATAATACTTTCTTAAAGTTGGCATGTTTTAAAATTACGTCACAAACCAGATCCAAATCTTTTTCAATCTGATCAAACAGCCCCTTCTTTGAAGCAATCTCTAAAAGGGCATTAATAAATGTAATTGCAACGCTTTTATCTAACACTCAATTCCCCTATTTCTTCAATAAAGTCATCGACAAGTTTTTCTGCAGTCTTTTGACTTATGGATTGCTTGATGATCCTTGAAGATGCTAAAACAGAAAGAGTTACCACCTGATTCCTGATTTCAGTCAGGGCCTTCTTCCGTTCCTGCTCTATACCTTCCTGTGCCTTTGCCCTGATCAGTTCAACCTCTTCCTTGGCACGTTTAACAATCTCTTCACTAATCCGATTTCCTTCGTTTATGGCCTCCTGAACCCTTCTTGCAACCTCCGCTTCAGTCTCAGTAAGTTTTTTTTGATATTCCAGCATCAGCCGCTCGGCCTCTGCCCTGTCCTTTTCGGTTTTATCATACGTGTTTTTCACTTCGTCAGCTCTGGCCTTTATCATAGCCGAAATCTTACCGAAAAGAAACTTCTTGAGGATAAAAAGCAGTATTAAGAAGCCTACACCCTGGATGATTATGGATTTAAAATTAATACCAAGGGTATTTAAAATATCCAATCCGATTTCCTCCTATGCCTATTTAACAGCGTGCTGAATTAACTCAAGGACTGCTTCTGTTTTTGGTAATTTACCCATAAGAATAAATGACATCATCAAGGAATAAATTGTTAAAGACTCGATGAACGCCAGACCCACAAACATAACAAGCTGTACCTTTCCAGCAATTTCTGGTTGTCTGGCCATGCTATTCGCTGCACCATAAACTGCAATACCCTGCCCAATACCACAACCAAATGCCGCAATTGCAATCAAAGCTACTGCTATCGCCAATAACGCAAAATAAATCACGACATAACCTCCTTCTCAAAAAAAGTTTAATAAGATTTAATGATTTTCTTCCTCATGGATGCCAATTGCACCCGCAATATAAAAACTCGCTAAAAGAGAAAATATCATCGCCTGTATGGTACTTCCTAACAAAGCAAGGAAAACCATCGGTAAATGCATCGGAATCGGTATAAGACCCAGGAGAAACGGCGAAAGACCAATGAATATCGCAATAATCGTATCCTCACCCATGATATTTCCAAAGAGACGCATGGAAAGCGAGAGAGGACGGGAGAGGAGTTCCTGCATCAGGTGCAAGGGAAAAACCAGCGGAGCAAGCCAAATTGGTTTACCGGCCATATGCTTCAGATAACCCATAACACCATTATTTTTGACTCCCTGATAATGGGTAACGAAAAAAACGATGAGTGTTAAGGCAATAGTCGTATTGAAATTACTCGTGGGTGAATGGAAAAGTGGTATCTGCCCCAGCATATTCATAGTAAAAATGTATATGAATAAAGTACCAACAAACGGGATAAATGGTCCGGCAGCACGTCCCATCTGTGATTTAGTAAAGTTTTCAAGCCCTTCCACAATAATCTCCAATAGGGATTGAAGCCTTCCGGGTACTTTTTTCAACCTTCTTGTAGCAAGCATTGAGAATAGGCCCAAAAATATGATTATTGCGGCAGACATAATTATTGGTACCCACTCGTGCTTTGTAAGACCAAAAAACTGACTATGGGCCTCTATAGGCGCAAAGTCAACAAACGATGGTAATTCAGTTGTTAGTTCGCCTCCACCACCAGACACGTAACTCACACCCCTTTCTTACTGGTATTGATAGAAATACCGCCAATTTTTTGAGAAGACACCTTAATAGATTTATTCAAATAATTTACCAACAATTTACTTCCAATTTTCATGACAATTACGAATAACACAATGCTCAAGCCTAGCGACAAGGCAACTACATTAACCTCCAGGAACAAGCAGACGGAAAGCAGCATTACCCCCACGACACCGTATTTTACCAGACTGACCTTGAGAAAAAACCCCTTAATTTCAGACCTCTTGTGCCGGACTGCATATTGAATCGTCCACCATAACGTCTTGCATAAAATGAGGCTAATACAACAACCTACGGCAATGCTCACCGTCCACATGAGAGACATGCATGACAGGAAGCAGACTATTACCAAGATCGTCAAATAAAATGATGTCTTCAGCACCCTATCGGGAAAACCGTCATCAAGCAACAAAAAATTTTTTGCTTTATCGCCCGTTATCATTGCTTACTTTATTATTTTCACCCAGTAACTTCTTTATTAACTTAAAAAATTCTATAAAACTCCCAATAATTCCCAGCATAATGAAGACCAACATGAACCAAGGGTATGTATTGAGTTTTTTATCAAGATAACTACCTAGAAAATATCCCCCCGCTATGGCACCTGCCATCGTGAAACCAAAACTTCCAATCATCCCTACGATGCGATACGTTTCATTATCTTTACTTTTGTCTTTCCTGATCAGAGGCAAACTATCACCTGCTCCCAAAAAGCCTATCTACAGCTTGTTTCAGATGCCAAACCACCTTCATCAGAGAGTCAACGATATTCAAATATAATGAGGAACTTTTGGGCTGACATACCCCTTTAATTAATCGATCCTCATGCTCTTCCGAATAAGCATCAACAGTTTGACTGAGACTTACATATTTATCAGCAATATATTTTCTGAGGACCTCGTTTTTGGTCAAAATGGCGTCTCCCGCCGTCTTTACTATATCGAGGGTTTCCTTAAAAAGATGAGATATCTCATTCACACCCTTATCGCTGAATAATACCCCTTCATCCACCTTTATCTTTACATTTTGAAGAATACTATCCAACCCATTCGTTGCCATTTCAATATGGCCTATGACCGCCATCATATATTTTATCGAATCCTTATCCATGTCAGACTTTGCGGCCTTATTGCTGAGCAGACTTATCAATTCGTTCTCTTCCTCATGAATGGCCTGGCTCACCTTCTTCGCATCATCGATTAATGCGACTTTATGCTTCATAAAACCATCCATGCAAAGGCTCATCATTGACTCTACCTTGGAGCACATACCACCCATACGCTCCAATAAACCTTTTATGTCGCTATTTAAATTTATCGTATACACAACCTTCCCCCCCTTTTCCCGTTCCTTGTACCAAGGAGAATTAGAATGGTTTTTTCTGCCCTTTTATTTTAGACAATGGCCAATGAGTATCTATGTATATTAATTCAAAGAACAATTAATTTTTAAAAACTTTTTATTACTTCCCTGAAGGCATCTATGGTCGCATCAATCTCTTTTTCACCATGAACCGCTGACACAAAAACAGCCTCAAACTGTGACGGCGCAAAGTAGAACCCTCTTTCCAGCATGCCGTGAAAAAACTTTGCATATCGTTTTGTATCACTTTTTTTGGCAGTAGCATAATCCGTAACCGGTTGATCGGTAAAAAATGTACATAACATCGAGCCTACACGGGTATGATAGGCAGACACCCCCGCATCCTTGCATGCCTTTTCCATACCGGCAGCCAACCGTTGTGATTTTTCTTCCAAAGTTTTATAAATTTGATTATCTTTAAGTATTTCCAGCGTGGCAATACCAGCTGTCATAGCCACAGGATTTCCCGACAAAGTACCCGCCTGGTATATCGAACCCACCGGAGAGATACTGTCCATAATTTCCTTCTTACCGCCATATGCCCCAACCGGAAGACCTCCACCAATAATCTTTCCCAGCGTGGTTAAGTCAGGTGCGATATGATAAAGCGACTGCACACCACCATGCGCGACCCGGAAACCAGTCATAACCTCATCCAATATCAGTACAATACCATGTTTTTGGGTTATTTCTCTCAACCCTTCCAAATAACCTTTTTTCGGAGGCACAACTCCCATATTCCCTGCAACTGCCTCAACAATAATACAAGCGATGTCCTTTCCCCTGTCTGAACAAACTTCATCTACCGCATCTATATCATTATAGGGAAGGGAAATTGTATGCTTAACAAAATCTTGTGGAATACCAGGACTGGTGGGTGTCCCCAACGTTGTAGCACCAGAGCCTGCCTGAATCAATAGACTATCCACATGCCCATGGTAACAGCCATCAAATTTAATTACTGCGTCTCGTTTGGTAAATCCCCTGGCCAAACGGATAGCACTCATCGTTGCCTCTGTACCGGAGTTGACCATTCTCACCTTTTCCATAGATGGCATGGCCTCTTTAACAAGTTGGGCTAGTTTTATCTCTAACTCGGTTGGCGCACCGTAACTCGTACCATTGGCAACCGCTTCGTTAATCTTTTTTACTATCCTTGGATCTGCATGCCCTAAAATAAGCGGCCCCCACGAACCCACATAATCTACATACTTGTTGCCATCAACATCGGTCAGATAGCAACCCGACCCTGACTTTATAAAAATTGGGGTACCACCTACGGCACCAAAAGCCCTGACAGGACTATTAACCCCACCCGGTATGAAATTCTGTGCCTCAGCAAACGCTTTTTTTGATTTCTCGATAATTATCTTTGACATATAAAATCTATCATTTATTATTATATTTTATGCACTCTGCTACAGAAAGTCTTCTTCAGAAACCAAGAAGACGAACATGATAGCAAATCAGAAATTCGTTGTCAATATTTTTGCTTATTTTTTATGATAAAAAAAATAAATTTAGGGGTGTTGATCTCTGGCAGTGGTAATACCCTTCAAAATTTTATCGACCAAATAGAGGCGGGGAAATTCCCTGCTACAATTCAAATCGTAATAAGCAGCAAACCGAACGTCATTGGCCTTGATCGAGCAAGAAAACACAACCTTTGCACGGCAACCATCCCCTATTCAGATTATAATGATATCGAAGCTTTTAGTCATGCCATTACGAACGAATTGGATAAGCATCCTATCGACCTTGTCGTCCTTGCAGGTTTCGTACATTTTTACAAAATTCCTGAACAGTACAAAGGCAAGGTCATGAATATTCATCCGGGACTGATCCCTGCCTTTTGCGGTCACAATTATTACGGTAAAAAGGTACATGAGGCTGTCATCAACTACGGTGTAAAGGTTTCCGGATGCACCGTACATTTTGCTGATAATATTTATGACAACGGGCCCATTATCATACAGAGAACGGTCCCCGTCCTTGATGACGACACGCCAGATACCCTTGCTGCACGAGTTTTTAAAGAGGAATGCGAGGCATATCCGGAGGCAGTACGCCTCTTTGCAGAAGGCAGACTAAAAATCGAGGGCAGGAAGGTAAAAATACTCAAATCATTGGAGACGCCCAGTTCTTAAATCACTCACGCGGTGTTGGTGCTAATTATCGAAAAAATTTGAAAAACAGCCTGCAGGAGCTAAGGAATGAAAAATGTGCTAACTCTTCAGCAGTTTTTGTGGAACTGTTAAAACCTATTCTCAATGTATTCTCATGATAACGTCGGACACAATGCAAACGCCGCCAAACTTCTTAATAATCGGCCTTATTGCTTCTACGATCTTGTGCATTTCCTTTTCTTCGCATACGACCATTATATAACTGTTTTTAAATAGGTCAGTAAATTCATCACCAGACCGCACACCCCTATGGCCTTTTCCGATCACGTTATTAATAATGCTATAACCAGAAACTCCTATCTCATTGAGAAACTTAACGACATGTTCAACTTCAAAAGAATCGATTATTATTTCTACTTTTGATACAGGTTTCATAATTTTTATCCCCAAAGTGCGGGAATTAACTCATTGACCCTCGTAATTAAATAGTAATATAACGGTATTCCTGCAATAATATTAAACGGAAACGTAATCGCTAACGCCATGGGAACGAACAAGCTCGGATTTGCTTCGGGTAGCGACAATCTCATGGCCGCAGGGACCGCGATGTATGAGGCACTTGCACAAAGCACTGAAAGCATAAGGGCATTTTCCGGCTGCAAACCAATAAGTTTTGCTAAGACAACACCAACACATCCATTTAGAACTGGCATTAATATAGCAAAAGGTGGCAAAAAAAATCCAGCACTTTTCAAATCACCAATTCTCTTCGCAGCCAGAAGTCCCATATCAAGGAGAAAAAAGCTGAGCATGCCTTTAAATATATCTTTGGTAAAGGGCTTTAAGGTATCCCATCCTTCTTCTCCGGAAGCTAATCCTATCAAAAGACTGCCAGTTATAAGTAATACAGAACCATTCAAAAATGCTTCTTTAAAGACTGCACGCCAGGAAAATTCATTTTCGCCGTTCTTTTTCTTTGGAGCGAATATCCTTGCAAGGATAATACCAATAACAATTGCCGGCGACTCCATAAGCGCCAACGACGCTACCATATATCCTCCAGGTTCGAGGCCTAAAGTTTGAAGAAAAGTTACAGCCGTGATATATGTCACCGCACTTATGGAACCATAAGTTGCGGCAATTGCAGCAGCGTTATAAACATCCAATTTGAACCTTAAGATAAAAAAGGCATACATTGGTACAATGACAGCCATGAATATGGCAGCAGATAGCGCAAATACAACTTCCTGAGTAAGTCCGGTTTTCCGTAATTCAACCCCACCATGGAATCCTATGGCAAGTAATAAGTAAAGCGAAAAGAGCTTGGGTAAAGGGTCAGGGATTTTCAGGTCTGATTTGCAGAATGCAGCAATCATTCCAAGAAAAAAAAAGAGAACGGGAGGATGTACTAAATTATTTATAATAAGGTCTAGGTCCATTTTTTTCCTTTAATTTAAAATACGTACTTTAAATTTTCCTGCAATTACTTATTATTAGTATCTGCGTCTATATGGAATAAGGGCATATAAGGATTGAATTCTCCTTTATCCGTGATAGCCAACAAATTCCATTCCAAAGAATACTTGTTATCTTACAATATAGCCTTATTAGTTTGATTCCAGATATTTAGCCAGAATATGAATCAATTACCGTTTGTTTGGGTATTAATATTGCTTGTCTAAAATTTCATATTTGAAATTTGCTTTACATTTTGCTCTATTGTCAGCACTTAAATTTATATTCAATTATTGATTTTACCTGTAAGAATGCCCTAAAATGGAAACTTATTGCTATCTAAAAACCCGTCTCATAAAATTCACAAATTATAAACTCTCCAGTAAGACTATTTTTTGTAATCTTTTTTAAAACCAATCCATGTACACTTACAGTAAGGAAATATTGCCAAACGGATTGCGCGTAATTTATATCGAAATGCCTCATATCCACTCTGTGGTTATGTCTGCTTATATCGGCGTGGGTTCCAGATATGAAGAAGAGAAGAAACTTGGCATATCGCACTTCCTTGAGCATATGCTTTTTCGCGGAACGAAGCGTTTTAAAAATTCCTTCGAATTATTCCGGGCCATAGATAATATCGGTGGAGATCTTGACGCCTATACATCGCCAGAATATTCCGCCGTCACTATCCAGGTACACAACAAACACATCGAAAAGGGTATGCGTATCCTCGGAGACATCCTCTTGGGAGGGAATTTCAGATCAAGCGACTTTAAAATAGAAAGACGTATCATCCAGGAAGAGATGAAACAATTCGTTGATGTAAAAGGGGATTATGTGGGCATTGACGATATGTCCTTTTCCTTGATGTGGAAGGACGGCTCAGCAGAGGTGCCTTTATTCGGAGATGAAAAAACCATCGCAGCCTTATGTGCTGAAGACCTGAATATCCATTATAAGAAATTCTTCGTCCCGGAGAATATCGTTCTGTGCATCAGCGGAAATTTCAGGGAAGATATGGTCACTCGTTACGTAAACGAAATATTCGGAACTTTACAAGGAAAGTTTTCCGGACAGAAACCCCCTCTTAAAACCACACAGACAGGGCCGAGATATTTATTTAAAAAATCCCCATCTCAAACCACCAGTTTTAAACTCTGCCATAAGGCATATCCGTATAAACACGAAAAAGCCATTATTATGCTCCTCCTCGCAGATGTCCTGGGAGGAGGAATCAGTTCCAGATTATCATTGAATGTACGTGAGAAATTGGGATTGGTCTATGATATTACGTGCTACCCTACAATGTTTTCAGATGTGGGTTCTATCGATATCTATACATCGACGAAAAGGGAAAATTTTGAAAAAACAACAAAGGCCGTTATGGATGAGGTACATAAACTGTTTCAGGAAGGAATCACAAAACAAGAACTGAACAGAACAGAAGAACGGGTATTCAGTCAAACACAACTCATCATGGATAGTCCACTCGCCATGGCTAATTGGTTTGGTATCGAAGAACTTTTAATCACCCCGGCAACACCAGACACCCCAGAAAAACAGGCCCAAAAAATTCACGATATTACCCTGGAAGCCGTGCATAATGCCATCTCAGAAATTTTTGTTCCCGGAAAGCGTAATTTTATCGTAGTAGGCACTTTTAACTGGTTAAACAAAAAACATACAATTGTGTTTCTCAAGTAGTGAATCCCGAAAAATGCAACATTTTATCAGTTTCCATCTACACATCTCTTATTTTTCTTGCAAATTCTGCTGTATTCCTTTAACCTGATAAATGAGAAGTTAAAGCATATTTGTCCTTTTAGAAAGGTTGATCATGAAAAGCCGTGTAGTAATTTTCCTGATTTTTTTCCCTGTAATTTTTATGCTGAGTTGCAGCAAAGATGATACGACGTATCCCAAGGTGGGAATTCTCTATAATTCCTCGGGTACCGGTAGTGAAATACCCAAAGGGGAGATGCCCGGACAAAACGTTTCCGCCACCCTCTCCCTCCAGCAGTTCAACGACAAATTAGAGTCCATGAGCAACGATGACCTGTTCCAATTCGCGCTGACGTGCGAAAATCAAGGAAATTATTCTGAGGCCCTTGCAGCCTTTGATACACTATTAGGAAAAGATAAAAATTATCCCGATCTCTATTATTACCAAGGTTTATTATACCGGGACATGGGTTTGCTGGATGAAGCTATCTGTGCATTTCAGACAGCTATTACTCAGAGTCCAAAATCAGCAGAGGCCCACTATAATCTTGGCTATGCCTATCGATGCAAGGGATTACATAGTGAGGCCATTCCTGAATATCGAAAGTCTCTGGGGCTTCTCTCTGAAAATAAAACCAAGCAAAAGGCCTCTGTTCATTACAACCTGGGATTTTCATATTTCTCGAATGGGTTGGTTGATGATGCGATCAGCGAATTCAACAAGGCACTGGCCTACAAGCCCAAAGACAGGGAAATCCACCAAAAGCTCGGTATTGCCTATACAGCAAAGGGTTGGACAGATAAAGCCAAAGATGAGTTTTCGCTCTATCATACGGATGATAAATCAACAAAGAAAATCCCGTAACCAAATAAATCAGGACACAGATTTCCACAAATATATACAGACAAAATTCTTATCTTTCAGTTTTTTTAAATTCTGACAATCCGCGTTTATCTGTGTCCAAAAATGTCTACAGTATTTAAATTTGGAGTAACCGTTTGGAGAACACCGTGAAAGATCTTAAAAACAGACTCGAATTACTGGAATTGGATTTAAAAAAATTGGAAAAGAAATTCAAAGAAGAAGGTCCCTATGGTACTCCGGAAGAATGGCATCATGTTTTACAACGGGTGAGAAAGATTGAGGAGTTTGCCATTGCACAACTAGCCATTAGAAAATATCTGGAAGGGCATACATGACCGTGGGCAAAATGCCTCACTAAAGTATTACAGTGTAAACACTTCTTTTCTCGAATTTGCCAAAATACAACCGGCAGTATTTGTTGATCACTCCCAAGTAACCCTTTTTAGATGCAGCTACGCTCTTTACCTGGATATTTGGGATGAGGATTTCACAGGCACATGCAGCTAAAAAATGGGGCAAAAATAGCAATCATCGGTGGTGGGCCTGCCGGGAGTTTCTTTGCACATTTCGCCTTAACATATGCTAAACAGTTAGGCATTACTGTTTCAGTAACAATCTTCGAGAAAAAAGATTTTGCCAGGAAAGGCGCCCCAGGCTGTAACATGAGTGCGGGTGTGCTTTCCGAGGCACTCCTGAGTAAACTTCCAGAGCATAACATCCACCTTCCTTCCTCATGTATCCAGCAGGAAATAGAAGGGTATTTCCTCCAGGTACCGGAATACGGCATACCTTTACACTATCCACAGACTCCCCATAAAACCAGGATTGTTACGGTTTTTCGCGGCAGCGGGCCCAAGTTTGCCGATCGCGACGTGAGTGAAAGTTTTGATTACTTTCTCTTAGAACACGCTAAAGAAATGGGAGCCCAGATTATTCTTGATCCTGTGACAAATATTCAAATACCCGAAAATCCACAAGACCCGATAAAACTTACCTGCGGAAAAGAATTTTCAAAAACTGAATATACAGCCGACCTCGCCGTAGGTGCCTTTGGGGTCAACGCAGACACCCTTTATGAATTACAAAAATTAGGCTTTGGCTATATCCCCCCAAAAACCGTTCAAACCTGTATTATGGATATTTACCCGACAAGACCGGTAAATGATGCACTGTATGGAAATAACATCTATGTGTTCTCTCTGGGCCTAAAATACATACGATTTGCCTCGTTTATCCCCAAAGGTGATTTTTTGACTATTTGCCTTGTGGGAACCAAAGAGATGAATAAAACACTGCTCAATGAGTTTTTACATCAGCCGAAAATACAGGAAATGCTCCCGAAAGGCTGGGACGATGTAAAGAAACGATGTATCTGTTTTCCTAAAATCCCCATTAATCATGCCTGGCATCCATATACAAACAGGTTCGTTATTATCGGGGATGCCGGAATATCCCGTACCTATAAAAACGGTATAGATTCAGCATTTACCACAGCACAACTAGCTGCAAAGACCGCATTTGAAAAGGGTGTGTCAGAGAAGGATTTTGAAAAAGGATACTTCAATCCTGCAAAAATACTCCTGGGCAGAGACAATGTCTATGGAAGTGCAATTCTCACTGCAAATGATATCATAGCCGGAGAAAAACACCTCGTATCAAACCATATAAAATACATGTCCGAACACCCGGATACCTGGGAAACCAAACGGATGAATGAGGTATTATGGAATTCGGTAACTGGAAATGCCCCCTATAAAGATATTTTTTTCAAGAGTGTACACCCAAGGCTCTTAATAAACCTTTTTCTTGTTACAGCGCGTTCACTGATACGAAAGAATGAATAACAACATCTTGTACATTTAATAGAATAAGATATTGATAGAATTAAATGACAACTTGAAAGGATTCTTAGGAAATCTGTTTGAAAGAATGGTTCTTTTTGTAAAAATACTCAAAAGAGGTAACAGTAAATGGGAAGAAGATTTTTTTGTATAAGTTTGATTTTGTTACTTGTAGGTATTGTAAGGGGTACATTTGCACATGAGACATCTGTATTTATGGTACCAGCAACTCCAACATTGGCACCGACACCACAACCACCGAAGGTAACAACTGGGGAATCATCATTATCAGAAGGCAATTCAGTAATTCTGGAAGGTATTGTCAATGCCCATGGGTTGTTGACAACTGCATGGTTTGATTATGGTACGAGCAGTGGTTCTTATAATAATAAATCAAGCACACAAATTGTAACTGGAACGACTGATACCAAGGTAAGCATCAACATAGGAAAGTTGTTGGAAGAAACTATTTATTATTACAGGATTGCTGCACAGGATAGCGCAGGAACATCATATGGAGATGAAAAATATTTTGGTTTGATACCATTAACACCAACAGTGACACCAACTCCTGGATGCAAAGCCGAAGAGATAACTGCATCTCCACATGTACTACGGCTTAAGAAAGAAAAAAGCGATGACGTAACTGTAACAGTAACTTGCTCTGATAGTACCCCGGTTGTTGGTGAAACGGTAACGGCAAAGGTTAAGTCGGGTAAGAAACGTGTATCTGTGACACCTCCAAGTCAAGATACAGACACAAACGGTAAAGCCATATTTACTATTACAGCTACGCAGAAGACTGGTAAGGCAAAGGTTGAATTCAAGTCTGCTGGTTTGAAGACAACAGTGGCCATAAAGGTTAAAAATAAATAATGTTTCTGTTCTAAAAAATACCTCTTCTCTGGTACGAGCGTGCAGATTAGGGATCAAAACGTTTCAGCCAAGATAGGGGTAGGGAAGGTTTTCGCCTCCCCTCTCTCCGAACCGTACAGGCGGGTCTCCAGTCAGTGGTTACCCTTTCGGGATTGACAGAATAATGCATGGGCTGCGGTTAATGTGAACAACTCAAGATTAGCAAAGTACGCATTTGGCCATCACTGTTGGTCTGCGCCGCGGCCTCTTCCTTTACTCCGTGACGCTTTCTCAAGATGCTTCTCAGTCTTATTCGTATCCAACTGTCTATTCTGCATTTTGTGGCTCTGTTTAAAGTATTCATACCAGACTCCGAGACTTTTGTTGAGTTCTCCTGCTTCCCATTCTTTGAATCCGTCCATTCTCCCCTGCTTCAGCAAGACCATTCCGATCCAATCCCCGTTTCACGAGGACATGTCCTTCGTGCAGAACCCCCCATTGCCCAGTTTTTGGTAGGCGGTGCCTACCCTACATGACCGATCCAGTAATTTAGGTTTGGGCATATATTAATTTTCTTTTTGAATAAATAAATATGTTATATACTTGACAAGTTTTTTATTAACTTTATTATAGTTCAAATAGGCATATAATACGCTACCAGTAAGGGTATTATATGTAATAGCCGTAAAATAGGACGGCTATCAGTACGGCTAATTCATGATTCATGGCTGTACGATTATACGCCCATATTGTATTTTCGATTTGATTGCCGTTCACAAGGGAATGGGTAAATTCCTGATTGTGGCATTATACTACCTTTTGGGGAGGCGTTCGTGCTTTTTCTCGCTGCTTTATTACTAATCGCCGCAATATACGCCACCAAACTCACATCAAAATTGGGCATTCCTGTCCTACTGCTTTTTTTAGGATGTGGGATGATTATCGGGAGTGACGCACTCAATCTCATTTATTTTGATGATGCCATCCTGGCTCAAAAAATTACCAATATTGCCTTGATATTTATTATATTTGAAGGAGGATTTCGTACCCGAAGGGAGATTCTTCGATTTGTTTTTGGCCCGGCATTAACTCTTGCGACATTCGGCATAGTGCTCACTGCAGCGACTCTTGGATTATTAATTTATTATGTTACCCAGTTCAACTTACTTTATTCCTTCCTAATCGGTTCCATCATTTCCTCAACCGATGCCGCTGCAGTTTTCACGATGTTCAAACAACAATCAGTCAAAAGACATGTCTCCACCACTTTGGAGGTCGAATCGGCAGCCAATGATCCCATGGCAATCCTTCTGACTGTAGTCATGGTCCAAATAATTTCCGGTCAAACCAAAGATGTGCCATTGTTCCTGATGCACCTCACATGGCAGCTTGGGGGCGGAATCGGAATTGGATGGATTATTGGGAAGATCGGAAGTCAATTATTTGATAAATTAAAGGTAGAGAACAGAGGTTACTACCATGTAATGAGTATAGCCGTGGGCCTGCTTGCGTTCGGCTTTGCAGATAGTATCCACGCAAGTGGAATTATCGCCGTATTTTTCGCAGGATACTGGCTTGGGAACTCAGATTTTGTCTATCGGCGTGGCGTTGGCTCTTTTATTGAAGGTATTTCTACCTTTAGTAATATGGCGCTATTTTTGTTATTAGGAGTATTGGTGTTCCCCAAAAGCCTTATTTCTGTTTGGAAAGAAGGATTTCTGATTACGCTACTCATGATCCTTGTCGCACGCCCAATCGTAGTATTCGTCTGTACATTGCCTTTTAAATTTAGATTCAAGGAAAAACTGTTTATTGTGTGGGGAGGAATAAAAGGGGCTGTTCCCATCGTATTGGCCACATATCCAGCCGCCTACGGCATTGATAAGAATCATCATATCTTTAACATCGTCTTTTTTGCAGTATTTTTATCCTGCTTATTACAAGGGACTACCATGAGGTGGGTGGCAAAGAAATTGAGATTATCCATGCCTGCTCGTCCAAGAGCGCCACTTTCTATCGAGTTAATTACAATGCGAAAAAGTGATTTCGATGTCTTTGAAATCCAAATCCCGGATACGTCACGTACTGATGGGATGAAAATAAAAGAATTAACCTTATCACCCGATACATCGATCATCTCAATAATTCGGGAAGATCATATTATTCCTCCCAAAGGCAATACAGTCCTCAAAAAGCAGGATATCATATTTGTACTAGCGCCATCCAAAGAAATCAACCGTATTAATAGAGAGCTAACCAAGTAATCAGGATTGATCATGCCGGGCAATGCCCTGCCCTACCGTCCTATCATAAAAATTACACGAATGGTAAATGGCATATGTACCAAATTATCGAAGAATACGGATACCTTCGGTTTTAATTTCTCAAAAGACATATTCATTTTTAAATAAAAGCCCACAGGGCTTATATTCGTGTTGAAGACCAATTACATGCGCACATGGCAGCAGTTTTCAGACAAGAAGTGAAGAAATTAAAAAAGAGAAAACCCCTATCAGTAAAATACTTCAGTGAGGGAACTTTTCATCCAGTATGCTGCGGATTCCCTTTAGAGTTTCTGGATGCAGAGAAGACCTTGTTGTCAAAAGTTTATAGGACTCTTCGGCGTCTTGCCGGTACTGTTCCCGAAGTTTCTTTCCGGAAGCTTCTTTACCCTGGAAATCAATCACCAGAAACTGACTGAGGGCAGATTTGGTAATTCTTGCAAGTTCCTCCGCTGTAATCAAATCCTCAAGAGTAGCCGAATGAATATATGCAGACACAGCCGCACCGATGTAGTTTCTGAATACGATCACTCCCCGACCATGAGAAGATGCCTTCGTGATCACAATGTCAGGTCTGAGGCTTCTAAATGAAGGACTCGCTGACTTTGCATCGACATCAGACAGTCTGAGATCATGAATAAAGGTGGTGACAATCCTCGATGCATCGCCTGTTGGCTCCTTTGTAACCATCATTTGTGCTGTCAGTGCATCTGCCTGTCCGGAATCGCCGACAAAAACGTACCGATATTCAGGATAGACCTTTGCGAATTTCTCGAAATTCATAAACTTCACTCTGCCAATCTCGTCTTCCTGTCCATGGGGGATCTTATCATGGAGAGGATGAAGTTTTTCCCGCAAAAGTGTCTCAACGGTACCGATGAATGAACTGCCAAGGTCTCCTGACAATGCGCTGGGGCACAATCTCCTATCACTGCTATCCTTGAATTCCGCTAAGCTCTTAAGGCTCCCCTCCTCTAATGTGCCAGCGATAGGATTGGGCCGTGCTGACAAGGTCGTCACAGGAATTGCCTGCAACTCAAAGGGCTCGTGTTTCAAGGAATCATAAAATTCCAGGACCCCCGGATACAGGGTTTTCCTTGGATATCGGGCATCAATGAGATTGGCGTACATCGTGTCATCAACATCTGAAAGGACTTTGATGCCGACCTTCTGCTTCACCGTTCGGAGGTGCTTGATAATTCGACCCTGGCACTCCTTGTCGTCTATATCGCTGAATGTGTACTCCACCATATCCTTGTAGTCTCCGTCATATTCCAGGACGAACTTGAACAGTGGCAGGTCATCCGGAGCAACTGAAAAGAGCAGGCGTTCCATTCGCAGTTCTTCCCTACGGCCGGTCACATCTGCGCGAGGCGCAAGCCTTTTGAAGACTTCAATCTTGTCGCCCAGGTTTAGCTTTGCATTGCCAATACGATTGTCGAGTTTCCGGGTGCGTTGCTCCCTAAAAATACGAAACGTAGGTTTTTTAAACTCGCGAAGAAATTCGTCGACACGTTTCGGATCAGACTGTCCGTAATCAGGCATTTGACTCATAAACTTCCTTCCATGTTCAATATGCTGGGCACTTCCTGTCTCATTTGTGAAGTTCCAGATTGAAAGTAGCATTACACTAAGAAAGATTTTTGCAATTTTCATGGGATTCCATTTTGATTTGTTGTTCATTATGTCAGTCAATCAGTTTATTTCGATCAAAGACGTCGATGAAAGAGACGGCTATAATGGTTGCGATGTGGCCGCACTAACATTATAGGGAGGGAGATGAAACGGGTGAGATAACCGGTGCGGATTTTGGCGAATGATATTTTGGCAGGGAATACCTGCCCGGTTCAACCAACACGACCTAACCACCGTAACCAACTATCTATTTCATAAGGGAATGGATCCTCTTTGTGTCAAGTAGTGCTTTCTCCATCGGTATCAGTGGCGTAATCTCTATAGCGGTAAAAAACGGGAAAAGGGGAAGTTTTGCGACAATTTCTTCCATTTCTTCGTTGGACTCGGCGTCAATAATAGCCGCTGCCCCCCTCCGGCCTGCCAGCTTTCCCCCCGCCAAAATCTTTCCCCGCCGCTGGAAACGTGAAAAATACTCCCACTCCTTTATCACATATCCCAGAAAGTCCTTTACCGGCATCTGAGGCATCTGTTTTATCTCAACTTTTAAGAGAAATAACATGTTCATTACCTTTCATTTTTCCTAGATTGCTAACCCACCATCTACGCTAATCACGTGTCCCGTAATATATTTGGCATCATCGGACAATAGAAATGCAGCTACCTTTGCAATCTCCTCTGGTTTACCAAATCTCCTTACTGGGATCATTTCAACCATCTTGTCTTTATATTCCTGGGGCAGGACGGTCGTCATGTCCGTTTCAATAAAACCGCAGGCAATAGCATTCACCGTAATATTGGCCTTCCCTACCTCTTTAGCAAGGGCCTTGGTAAAACCGACCATGCCAGCCTTAGAAGAAGAATAATTTACCTGCCCTGCCATCCCCATCAAACCACTTACAGAAGTTATATTGAGGATATTCCCGGATTTTTGTTTGATCATTTGTGTAATGACCGCCTTGGAAAAGTTATAAACACTCTTGAGGTTCGTATTGATGACCTCATCCCAATCGCTCTCGCCCATGAGGGCCAGGAGTTTATCGCGGGTAATACCGGCATTATTCACCAGAAAATCAATCTTCCCAAACGTATCTTTAACCTCTTTTACCATATTCTTTGCACCTTCAAAACTGGCTGCATTTACCTGGAAGGAAATGGCCTTAGCACCCATAGATTCAATCTCTTTCACCAGTGCATTCGCCACATCAGCGTTCTTACTATAATTGAAGGCAACATTGCAACCATTTTTCGCAAGTTCTAATACAATTGCCTTCCCTATACCGCGTGTACCTCCAGTAACAATCGCTACCTTATCCATGAATTGCATTTTAAATTCCCTCCTCTGGGGAGTTTTCTAGAAAAGTAAATTTTATAAATTCATTTCCCGCATTTAAGTTGAATTATAGTAAAGAAATGGATTTTGAAATGCAAGGCAAAAAAATATTCAGAATGAGTTTTTATACTCCGGCATTATGACTTTAAAAGTCACGTAATTAACCATGAAAATTTATCCAGTTTTTGGCTTGACATTGGTCAGGTTGAATATATAATTTCTGAAATTTTAGAAATTCAACAGTAATTAGCATTCAGTGTTAATTTAATAATCTCAGATTGCGAAAAGGAGAGAAAACAAATGATTTTAGATGTAAATTATTCAATTGATAATCAACGAAAAAAATCTGAGCGTTTGGCTCTTATTAAAGAAAGATACAAGAAACTAGTACTCGAACCGAGGAGAGAGATTGAATTCGAAATTGAAAAAGCACTGGACGATGAGGATGGTGATCTCGATAACGCGTAAATATTGATTCCATACACCCCTATTTATTCCCCGATGTTACTTTCCAAGTATTTTTTCGAATAGTGAATCAAATTTGTAATCCCCCAATCCAGCGGTAAGAAAGTTATTGACTTCAAAGACAATAATCTGGAATGTCATTGAATCGGCTGATTCAATAACCATTTCTTTCCATTGCCGCTGGATTGAGGTGACCATGCATTGAAGCAAATCAATATTTCGGAATACCTTCAATAACTACATCGTTTGAAAACCTTTTTACCGAAATTTCATGAAATTTTGCAGCCTCGCTTATCTTATCAATCCCCTTCCCAAGTACGGGCGACTTTGCACCTTCACCACCGATAATAATCGGAGCAATAAAAACCATTACCTTATCGGCATGTCGCCCTTCTATTACCGATGTAATAACCCTGCTCCCCCCCTCTACTAAAATATTGGTCAATTTCATGCCCCCAAGCCGATGAAAAAGATCATGCAAATCCACAGAGCCATTCGTATCATTCGTTTGAATGATTTTACATCCCAATTGTTCCAGCATTGCAACGCGTTCTTGCTGTGCGCTTTTATTGACCGCAACAATTATTTCACTTTCATTGATCGTGTTTAAAAGGCGAGAATTTAATGGTAGCAAGGCATTGCCATCGATAATAATTCTTTTCGGACTTCGTCCCCCTTCGAGACGGCAGGTCAATAATGGATCATCCCGCAATACGGTATTGATTCCTACCATTATACCATCCACCTGCCCGCGGATTTTGTGCACATACGCGCGGGATTCCTCAGACGTAATCCACCGGGAGTCTCCCGTGTGGGTGGCAATCTTGCCGTCGAGCGACATTGCCCACTTTATGATCACATAGGGTAATCCTTTTTGCATTAATTTAAAAAAAGGGGCATTAAGCTCTTTGGCTCGTGCTTCCATAACACCCAGGCGAACTTCAATTCCTGACCCCATCAATTTTTGTATCCCCTTGCCGGAGGTAACTGGATTAGGGTCAATAACCGTTGTTACCACTTTTGTAATCCCTGCATTAATGATGGCATCAACACACGGCGCCGTTTTACCATAGTGTGCACAGGGTTCCATGGAAACATAGAGCGTGGCTCCCTTGCACTTAGCTCCCCCCTCGCTGATTGCGTATGTCTCGGCATGTGGTCCGCCAAAAACCTGGTGATAACCCTTTCCAGCGATCTCACCATTTTTTACCAGTACTGCACCTACCATGGGATTCGGCTCTACCTTCCCCCGCCCTTTTTCTGCCAATTCCAGGGCAAGGGTCATATATTTCTCATCAACATCCGGCGCCATCATAGCATTTCAAAAAAGACCTTTGCATCGTCACGTCCCTTAGAAAGTTTACAAAAAGTGATATGATTAGGCAAATGAATGAAAATAAGAATTCTTTATCATCAGCGTCTATAACGCATCCGGCGTCTTAACCCGAATATGTCGGAAAAGACAAAGTCCGAAAGCACGAAATTCGCAATACAACCCTGTCAGGGTTTTGAACCCTGACAGGGTTCAATTTTTTTCCCACCCCTTAAGGCTTCCAATCTCTGAAAATAATCAGGAAATGTTTTGGATACACACTCCGGTTTTTTTATCGATATCCCTTTTGAACGCAACCCAATCAATGCAAAACTCATGGCCATACGATGGTCATCGTAAGTTTCTATCTCAGCCGGCTGCGGTGGAGATGGCTCAATCTCAAAGCCGTCCTCATATTCCACCGCTGAGATCCCCATTCTCTGCAGTTCATTTACCACTGCCGCAATACGGTCGGTTTCCTTTATCCGCATATTTTTTACA
Organism: Candidatus Brocadia sp.; assembly: GCA_021646415.1. Taxonomy (NCBI): domain Bacteria; kingdom Pseudomonadati; phylum Planctomycetota; class Candidatus Brocadiia; order Candidatus Brocadiales; family Candidatus Brocadiaceae; genus Candidatus Brocadia; species Candidatus Brocadia sp. Next base: position 53,408 of record SOEU01000013.1, on the reverse strand, counting down.
TTTCGTACCCGCGTTTTACCGTGTGCAAATACTGCCACGGCTGCCAAAGTCTGCACCACATCCGGCATATCACCCATGTCAACATCTACCCCATGCAGTGTATTCCCCTGCACTTCAATCCAGTTGCTGCCCACCGTAATCTTACAACCCATGCTCTTCAGGACATCGACAAAATGGATGTCTCCTTGCAAAGAATCACTTCCGATGCCCACAACTCTTACCTTTCCGCCAGTAATGGCCGCAGCAGCAAAAAAATAAGAGGCAGCCGATGCATCCCCCTCAACCTCATAGTCTGTCGCTTTATAACGCTGCCCGGCTTTTACCAAAAACATTTTATAATCATTGTTCTCGACATTTACACCAAAATGACGCATCAGTGCCACTGTCATATCCACATAACGTTTTGAAACCAGACTTCCCTTCACTTCTATGATCACATCCTTTTTTGCGTAAGGTGCCGTCATCAACAGGGCGCTAAAATACTGGCTGCTCAAATCCCCCTTTACAACGGCTAATCCACCGCTTAATCCTTTTCCCCGGATTATTACGGGTGGACAACCATCGTTATGTTTCGATATAACATCCGCCCCAAGCTGTCTTAGGCCATCAAGTAAATCCTGTATGGGCCTTTGCCGCATACGTGTAACACCATCTATCTCATAAACCCCGTTGCCCAGGGTCAGCATAGCCGTTAGAAACCTCATGGCAGTCCCTGCGTTCCCGACAAACAAATTCGCCTGTCTTACGGGAATAGCCCCACCTTTTCCGTGTACGATGAACTTATTGGTATCTTGCTGTTCTTCGACGGGTATTCCCAGGACATTCAAGCCGGATGCCATATATTTGGTATCGTCGCTGAAAAGGGTATTCGCAATCATGGATTCTCCATCGGCCAATGCCGCCGTGATAAGTGCACGGTTTGTATAGCTCTTCGAGCCCGGGACTTTAACGATTGCATCGAGTGTTCCGGTTATCGGTTTTATCTCAATCACTTTATGACTTCCTTAGAAAATTCGTTCTCAGCGTTATAGTATTACCTTATAAAAACTTCTTTTTGTAGCAGGATTTTTACCTCCCCTTCATCGTTCGGCTGACCTCACGACGAAGTCCCCTCCTTGCGAAAGGGATTGAGGGATGGTTTATCCATTTAGACACAGTTGTAATACGTTAAGATATCTATTGTGGAAAATATACCAAACAGGACAAAGATTTGAAATGGAAAATATTCCCGTGTATTTAAAATTGCACCGCAATGACTCTGCAAAAAATATCTTTTACCGTAATCCGGATAATGATAGCTCCATTGCAAAAAGCGGAAAATTAGACTTGAAATTTTTTAAAATTTTTGCTTTACTTTCCGCAAACGGTCATATGACAATTCACACCTTCTCATCTGCATCCGGAGGTATCTATGCAAAACACCGGAAATAACACATCGAACACAAATACTTTGACCTTTAATGAAGTCAAAGACGCAGAAAAAGAAGAAATCAAAAGATCTCGTAAAAAAAGATTGTCTGAAGGTAATAATTCTGGTGAAGAATTATTAGTTGGCCTTGCCTTCTCTGGCGGTGGTATTCGCAGCGCCACTTTTAACCTTGGCGTGCTGCAAGGCCTAGCAGAATTAGGCATACTCCCCATTTTCGATTATCTGTCAACGGTGTCCGGTGGCGGTTATATCGGGAGCTGGCTGGTAGCATGGATAAAAAACAAAGGTAGACAGACTGTTATTGACAACCTGCATCCTGACTGGAGCAAGCATAATAATAAGAAGGAACCTGAAAAAATCCATCACCTGCGTGATTACAGCAACTACCTGACGCCCCGGAAAGGCTTACTCGGGACTGACACGTGGTTGCTTCTTACAACATACCTGCGCAACTCATTCTTTAATCTGCTTATCCTCGTATCAGTTCTTTTCTCCATTATAACATTTATTCATTTCATACTCATTTCTTCGTATCATCCAAGTTCACCCTTTCATGACTACGTAGAAATAGCTTGTTGGGTGATTCCTTTTATATTTATTATCATCTGCATCAGCTTTCTTTGCGGTTCAATGGAACGGAAGTGGTTGCCTTTTGTCTTGATTATAGTGGCCTTATTCCTTAGCTACGGATTATGGAAGGGATATTATATTGATTCGATAGATTGCTGGAAGTTGGCTTCAGCATTATTCCTGCTCCTCAGTTTTCTCTGGTCGCTTTTCAGAATCACAATAAGTGAAAAGCATATAGGCAAAATCTTTATAAAAATATTTTTTTTGTGCTTGCGGGATTCGTTGCTGGTGGACTACTCTTTTTCTTATCATGCTGGATACAGAAAAGAGATATCGCCATAAGCGACTTTAGGGAGGACGAGTTTATTGATTTATCTAAAGTAGAAGCACTTTGTACAACGCTAAGAAATGATGGGATCATAGATGATAACGAAATACATTTCAAAGCCCACGAAAATACCATCGCACATTTCAATGAGATATTAAAAATTACTCATCTCTATGACAATTTTACGTGGAAGAATTATCGCAAATTTCTCTATAAGGAGATAGATTATTTTGCAGAAAAAACAGAAGATCATCGTAGAAAGACTTTTACAAAATATATAGGTTATCAAGAAGAAAGGATTAAAAATCTGAATTGGTTTTTGTTGAATGAAATCTACCCAACGGGATTCCCGCATTACAAAATCCGAGAACTTTATAAAAAAACCAAAGAAATTATAGATGTTACTGATAGTTTGCGAGGTACAAAGGATACGTTGCCCAAATCCAATGATGAAAGCCTTATTCAATGGCTTAATAGATTGATACAGTATCCTGCTTTCTACGACAGGGTATGTTATTTTAATTTCAGTTATAAGGTAAACAATTTAGCAGAAAAGACTTCCGATTCCAGAAGGAAACAGTTTTTTGAAATGGATGAGAGGAAGAAGAGCAATGTCAAAAAACTCAACCGCCTCCTCATTGAGGAGATGTTTCCCAATGATTGCCCGAAAAGCAAACGTGGCCGTTTGATCTTCGCATGTTTTGGAATGCCCACGGTTATATTGATATTTCTTTTTACGGGCGCTTTTTGGTTTCTACTGTCCAGAGATACTTTTTCCGAGGACGTGAGGAAAAGTCTCGGACGTTTTGCCGTGTCCCTTCTTGGCTGGACGGCGCTGACAACCGCCTTGTTTGCAGTGACCATCTTTGGAAGAGCAATTTCAGGAAAAATCGTTATCTTATTTCAGTCCATCGCCACCTTTGCCTGGGTTAATGTAATGATTGTTATTAGCGGGCTGTTACAGAGATTTATCCCGGGGACTGAAAGGAAGGGCGCAAAATGGGGTTTCAAGATAGCAATAGCTTTGGGAATGTGCATCATCATCGTGGGAGCTATTATCATCTCAGCCTGGTTGCCTCATTTATTTCAATTAGATCAAACAGCTTCTTACATATGGCTATCTGGTGCTTTTGTTGGTTCTTTGGTAATTGCTTTTGGTCTGGCCTGTAGTATGAATATCAACTCCCTTTCACTTCACACCCTGTATAAGGACAGACTGAAACTTGCGTATCTTGGTGAAACTGAAAATGACAATATAGCAATCAACGAGATGCGTCCAGATAAAGGCTATGACGGTCCTTACCCCATCATAAATGCAACCCTTAATTTAACAAAAGGGGCAGAACTCGCCTGGCAACAGCGTAAGGCGGCATCCTTTGTTTTCACTCCCCTGCACTATGGCTATGAATCCAATCACAGACATTCTAACGAGGGAAAGGATTTGTGTAAAGATGCATACCGTTCATGGAATAGATCTAAGCAACAACTTTCTCTTGGAGATGCCATGGCCATCTCCGGCGCTGCGGCAAGTCCCAGCATGGGATACCGTTCGTCAGGCGCCCTCGCTTTTATCATGACGGTGTTTAATGTCCGCCTTGGCCAGTGGTTTGGCAATCCGAGACACAAAAAAACCTTCGGGAAATATGGGGGTCTTGCTTGTTCAGGGCTGTGGTATCTCTTGAAAGAGCTATTCGGGTGGAGCGATGATTGTGGAAGATACGTTTATCTTTCCGATGGAGGTCACTTCGAGAACCTCGGCATTTATGAACTTGTTCGGAGGCGGTGCCGGTACATCGTTGCCAGCGACGTGGGTGAAGACCCCAATATGGAGTTCGGTGACCTTGCAAATGCCATTGAAAAATGCCGCACCGACTTCGGCATTAATATTTCCATCAATGTAGAACGGATGAAGAAGGACAAGGAATTGGGAATCAGTGGCAGCCACTATGCTATAGGAACCATTGAATACAAAAAGGTTGATTCCGAAACTTCCTCTGACGGTATCCTCGTTTACATCAAGTCCTCATTAACCGGTGACGAGCCACTGGACATTAAGAGTTACAAGGAGCGGAACAAATCATTCCCCCACCAAACCACGCTCAATCAGATGTTTGATGAATCTCAGTTTGAAGCCTACAGGACCCTTGGCTACCATGTGATTAAGGAGGTTTTTGGCAGGGTTTCTCAGGAAACGCGAAACAATAAAAATGCCAGGAAAATCTTTTATGAGCTTAATTGTATTTATTAAATATTGTATCCCCCATAATATTGGATACGATGATGATTGATTTGCTTGCGATATCTAATTGCCTGAAATGCGTGTGTTTTTGACATATCCTTTATCACCTCTCTGAAATTTTTCATTCCTCCTCACAGCCATTCCTTCTTCCAAAAAATGATCACAACGATCAAAGATATCATGAGGGAAGCGAGCAGCGTCAGAGAAAACACATAGGGGTGGTCCTGTCCGGGAAGGCGGACGTTCATGCCGTAAAAACTCGCGATCAGGGTAGGCAGGCTGATTACAATCGTCATGGAGGTTAGAAACTTCATAACTACGTTCAAATTATTCGAGATAATAGATGCGAATGCATCCATCATCTGGCTCAGGATGTTTTCCGAAATAGCGGTTACTTCGATTGCCTGACGTATCTCGATAAGCACATCGTCAAGCAGGTCCACATCTTCAGGATAAGCCTGAAATAACTGGCTTTTTTGCAGGCGCTCCAGCATCAATTCGTTGGATTTCAGGGCGGTGGTGAAATAAACAAGGCTCTTCTGGTATTTCAACAACTCCCTGACCTCCTTGTTTTGCAATGAGCGATGAAGCTTCTCTTCGAGTGTATCAACGGCAGCATCGATGTCCCGCAAGTAACTCTGGTATCGGTCAGCAGTACGGAGAAGTAATTGGAGGACAAACCGATTCTTTTTAACCGTAGACAGGCCATGCACCTGCCCGGTGGCAAATTCCTGAATGACGCATGTCTCCTCTCGGCAAATTGTAACGATAAGCGTGTCAGTCAGGATAATTCCGAGCGGCACGGTAATATAGGGAATGGGCTCCATTCTGCCCTGTAGATAAGGCAGGCGGAGCACTATCAGGACGAAGCCGTTGCTTCTTTCCGTACGGGAACGCTCGTCAATATCCAGAGAATGGATTACGAAGTAGGGAGGAATGCCCAAACCCTCGACCTGTGCAACCTCCTGATCGCTGGGGTTTACTACGTTGACCCAGCATCCTTCGGTTGGCGTATTAACTATCTCAAGCCTATGATTCGTGCTTTTAAAAATCTCAATCATTTCAGATTATAACCACCCCTATTTCCCCTCCTTCACAAGGAGGGGATAAAGGGGAGGTTTTCCACCAGTTATTTAAGCACATTGCCAGTTATCCCAAATATATGAAAATTTCTATACAATTTAATTACCAGCGATATAATACAGTGTATTTTACGATGGTCTCTGCATCTTTTTTCACCGGGATTATAAATTCAATGGTGTTCGCATCTTTTTTATTATACGTATGCGAAGATTCGCGGATTTCCCAATCACCCCAAAGATGTTCTGTTACCAGGACTTCGATATCTTCTTTTTTGTGATTGCGCAGCTTGATTTGCCAAATCTCTTCTCGTGCCCGGTCACTTAATTGTTTATAACTCATTTGCTTTCGCTCCCCAACCACATCAAAGGCGTCTCCCACATACAACCGGATTTTTTCATCCTTAGGGGTGTGATCAACTTGATCCTCCCCAAGAAAAATCTGGGATTGATCTTCATCTGATTTATAAACCCGCACCTTCCCAGCTGGTATGGGTAATCCTAACCCATTTTTTTCTGCATTTATAAATTCCAATTTTACATTAATCTTCTTTTCTCTTTTGGATCCGTCATATTCATAAATCTTTTTAACCGGTGTTGTTGCCGTTGGAAACAGCGAAAGCTGCTTGATTTGATTGTTTTTAATCGTTGCGGCGCGCTGTAGCGTATAAAGGTGATACTCAAAGAAGGCCTTTTCCTCAAATTGAGGAGCCGGAGCGACTTTTGCCATTACCCGTTCCTCGTAACCGATATAGCGCGGTGGCGGAGGAGTTATCCGGTGGACATCACCAGCTACCAGCTTGAGTTTGGCATTTTCGTAATCGGTACCCGATTGATTATGAACGGACACCCAGGCAGATAAATCCAATGCCACTTCATCTTTATTCACCAACGCAACGTATTCTGCATGCCAGCCGATCCCATCCGTTAAGTAGCTTGTTTCCATGTTGTGTTTGCCGGCTTTTTCACTCGAAAGATACCAGACCAGTGTCGGTCTGGTGATTAAACCCGCAGGTAGTTTGGGAAAGTCCATATTTTGAATATTTGCTACTGCGATTGATTGAATTCCACCTTCTTTTTTCTCCAGGATCACATTTCCGCCTGCGCTCAGCAGTTTTCCGTCAAAAATTTTACCCTCTTTGGTGAAGAGTTGGACGGCTTGATCGATATATTTTTGCAATATCTTTTCAGCGCTCACCAAATCATATTCATAGTTTTGTTCAAGGATAGTCACCTGATCAGGCGCAGTAAGTGACTTGAAATGAACGGAGGTGGGGTCAATTAAAGACGCGACATCGGTAAAGCGTATTTCCTGACTTCCCGCCTTTAAATCCATTTCGCGGACGTCATGAACCAGGCCAAGATTGTTCTGATAAATGGTAATAGAGACGTCATTACCCTGTGCTACGGTTACAGAATGAGAAATAAAAAATGAGAAAAGAAACAGACAGGAAAAAACGGTAATAAAAATAGTCTTTTTCATGATACAAACCTCCAGGTTAAACGCAGTGCGGCTAACCGCAAATAAAAGTGGAAACTATTACGCAACTATTTAAAAAACTAAAATCCGGTAAACAGTTCATTCCCTTCACGAGAGGTGGTTGTTTCGGTGATTGGACGGGATTCCCCTTGCCAGGACTTAAAACGCAAGAGGAAAACGAGTCCCGGAATAGCAGCTAACGTGCAGAAGATAAAAAAATGAACCCATCCTAATCTCTCAACCAAAAACCCGGTGGGTGAAGAAACAATCACTCTCGGAATACCCATGAGGCTGCTCAAAAGCGCATATTGTGTGGCGGTAAATCTTCTATTGCAGAGGCTTGCCATAAATGCTGTAAAGGCGGAGGTCCCCATACCGCTGGTTAAATTTTCAAAGGTAACCGTGGCCGCTAATAGGGAGTGATAGGCACCCACAGAGGCAAGCGCTGAAAAAGAGAGGGTCGAAACCGCTTGAAGGATGCCAAAAATCCAGAGACCTTTGCGAAGTCCAAATTTTATTATGAGAATGCCACCGACAAGACCGCCTGCAATCGTGGCAAATATGCCAAAGGTCTTCACAATGGCTGCCAATTCCGTCTTGGTAAATCCCATCTTTAAAATGAAAGGGATTGTCATGCTGCTCGCCATGACGTCGCCAATTTTATATAGAAGGATAAAGGCCAGGATTTCAAAGGCCCCCGCCCTCTTAAAATAATCAATAAAGGGTTCTATAACCGCTTCGCGGAGGGATTTTGGGGGAATTACCTGTCCTTCCTTTTTTGGCGCACAGCAGGTAGTAATAATTCCAATAAGAAGTGAGACGGCCAGCAGCAGATAAACGTAATTCCAGGGGATACGGTCGGCCAAGAATAGGGCAAACGCCCCGGAAATGAGCATACCGATGCGATAGCCGTTTACTGCAAGAGAAGAGCCGAGACCCAATTCTTCATCCCTTAAAAGCTCACGCCGATATGCATCAACAACAATATCCTGACTCGCGCTAAAAAAAGACACAAGCACCGCGAGGAAGGCCACAATCCAGGGAGATTCGGCAGGCCTTACGAATGAAAAGGCACCAATGGCTAGCATGAGAAGGATCTGGGAAATCAGCATCCACCCGCGACGTCGACCCAGAAGTGGAGGCACATATCGGTCCATAACAGGTGCCCAGAGGAACTTGACCGTGTAAGGAAGCCCAACTAATGAAAACATACCAATCACTGCAAGATTAACCTTTTCATCGGTCATCCACGCCTGAAGTGTCGAACCTGTGACTAAAAGAGGGATACCAGAGCTCACGCCCAAAAAGAACGTAACCAGCATCCGCCAGCTAAAAATAATCCTTACCATAGAACCCTGCATATTATTCATGCGGTTTTTTGGGGTGGCATGGACAAACGGAGTTTGTCCGTGTTTAAGTTCACGTATAGGAATTTCAAACTTTTTAGTTAAGCAATGAATAAACACACCCCTACCCCTCAAGAGGGGAATTTTATAAGTCCCCTCCCAGGAGGGGATTAAGGGGTGGGTAAAAATGAAAAGTCGTTGAGTTTTGCCTTTTAAAACCCAACCTAATTTATTAAGGAAAAGTTTACACGGATATTAAAAATGCATTGTCAACCGTCCCCGCTTGTTAAAGTAAATTTCCCAGACCCGTATTATCTGCCACATGCGCTGCCTTCTTTCTACTTCTGTCATCGGATAGGAATACCTTGATTATATATAAGGAATTTCATTGTTATTTAAACGATTTGTAGAGCGAAGAGACTCTTCGCTCTACATTAAAAAGATGCCGAAGGCCTAACTTGAGGTAATTCAAAGGACTGTGCAGCATCCCACAATAGGTTTTTTCACCTATGAATATATCGGTAACAACCTCACTCAACTTCTGTCCATGCAAACGGAATAGCCACGTGCGCCCCCCGGATAATTGTAAATCAATTTCGCCAAAACTCCACCCAATCGCAGTTCTGGCAATATAGTCTTCGCAAGTTGTGCATGATAAGCTTGTTTAACGTGACTTTCTTCAAAATTTCCGGTAAGTAATGCTTTTGCGGAAATCTGTCCGCTCAGGATTGCAAAAGTTATCCCTTCTCCGGTAACAGGATCCGCAAAACCCGCCGCATCTCCTGCAAGAAGCAGGTGCCCCTTTACAATGGAATCCCTCCTCGGACTTACCGGAATAAGAGATCCGTGCCTCTTTATACCCAGTCTTTTATTGATGCCAATAAGCCTCAAATACCGCTTAAAAATTTCATCCAAATTATTGGGTTACGTCTCATGCTCAGCACAGCAAAATCACTTCAGCACATTATCTGCGACAGAAACCTCGTATTCCAACGTGGGGATAAGGTAACGAGTTTCCTGCCAGCCGGCTTTTTCTGGCACAATGTCCATCGCGCCATCTGCCACAACCGCAAATCGGGCAGATAATACTCCCTTGCTGGTTATTAATTCAACCTTATCGGACTTATTCATAACACCAATTACCTTACATTCTGCAAAAATATCTACCCCCGCATCTCTGGCTGCTGAAATCAGGAAGAAATCAAACTTCTCCCGTGTGGTCGTTGAAACAATTGGTTGTTGTCTTCTGATAGAGAAATGAAGGCCGGCATCGAGTAAATTTAATTCGGCAGTATAGCACTTTAACTCAATGGCCTCTTGGATGCCAACCGGCAACAGTTGGATCGCCCTGTATGTTACTCCCCCGCCGCACGTCTTGTGCCGTGGCAGCGAGGCCTTCTCTATGGCTGCAACTCTTACCCCTTGCCTGGCTAAACAAAGGGCAGCCGATGATCCCGCGGGACCACTCCCGACAAACGGCAACGTCATATAGTTTGGAAAAAAGTGAGGAGGTCATAGAGACCTACTCCCCGAAAAATTTGTGCTACCTGCTAATTCTGATCTGACTTCGAGTAAGTAAGACTGAGTAAGGCATAGTACGCCCTAGAAACAAGGCGACGATGGGTTCGCTTTGTCCTTCGCAAACTCAGGACAGGCTTAACCCATCCAATCACTATAGTAAATGACAAATGTTATGTGTCATTCTTGCGAAAGCAGGAATCCATGCTTCCCATTTATTTCCTGGATTCCCACTTCTCCATAGCCTATTTTACACTTCTTGAAATAGCTTTTTTTGATTTGGTTTATTTATAACCTCTTGAATCCTTCTATTTGCTAAGTCAACATATTCCTGATTAATGTTATACCCAATATAATGTCTTTCATTTTTTAGAGCCGACAAACAAGCCGTTCCACTTTCACAAAATGGATCGAGAATTACATCACCTTTAAATTAAATGAAAATTTCTTTCATTGCTTCTTCAAATTTTTGTTTGAAGACTATTTGATTAACCTCAAATATTCTATCATTGAAAAACACCTTCGAAATCCATCCTTTCTTAAGCTCTTGTTTTACATCGGCATAGTGGAATTGATTATGACAATTTCCACAAACTAATAACAAATTTTTTAACACTTTAGTTATTTGAAAAACTATCAAGGAAAAGCCTTGTGCTGATTTCGCCCCGGAGGGGCAAATTGCTCATAGGCAGGCAATTTATTGCCTGTGTTAAGAGAAAGATAAAAATAAGCCCTGTAGGGGCGAATGAAGATTATGGATACACAATCGTCTCAATCGTCCCTACGGGACTGTATTTCTCTTTGATAAAAATACAGGCAATAAATTACCTGCCTATTGCCTCACGTCCCTATAGGGACTTAAAAAGCACAACTCATTTTTCAAAAAACTAAACTGTTTCCTGTATTTTTATTCCATAATTCCATTTGGCTATTTTAGTCAGAAGCTTTTTATTCTAAATATCAAGAGCATACACAGCATAACATATAAGGTTGGGTTGAGGCACGAAACCCAACGCCTTTGTTCTTGACAGAAAGTTTGCTATCGACTGTGATGTTCATATCATCCAATAGACACATAGTCAATGACCGGTGTTTCAATAAATCTATCTGGTTTCCGGTTCTGCCAAATGGCGTTTTGAATATTCTCTACCGTTTCAGGCGAATAGAGTCGTTCACCGCATTGCAAACGCCCTTTAAATATGAATGGTGCGTAGGACGCACCCTACAGATAACTCTTATCCAACTCCACCAACGACTCATTTTGTTTCTCCGTCAGGGCGTGTTTCTTTGCCAGTTTGCTGTGGCGCCTGCCATAGGCAGCATAGATGATGGAACCTAGCGCCAGCCATACAAGGAGTCTGAGCCAGGTGGAGAATTCGAGTCGTATCATCATGTATCCACAGGAAAGGATGCCCAGGATAGGTATTACCGGAACAAAGGGACACTTAAAGGCGCGGGGATGATGGGGATCTTTAATTCGAAGGATGATAACTGCGGCAGAAACAAGGCAGAAGGCAAGGAGTGTCCCGATATTGACCAGTTTTGCGATCTCTTCAATGGGAAAGCAACTGGCAGTAAGAGCAACACAGGCACCCACAATGATGGTAGATATGTAGGGTGTACCGAACCGGGGATGGACAGCGGCGAAGATTCGTTCAGGCAGGAGGCCATCCCTGGCTATAGCCCAGAATATCCTGGACTGGCTCAAAAGTAATACCAGGAGCACACTGGTCAGCCCCGCCACCGCCCCGACCGAGATAAAAAAGGATACCTTTGTCAGTCCGTATCGAGTAAAGGCATCTGCCAGGGGTGCATCGATGTTAATATCTTTGTAATAAACCATACCGGTAAGGACCGCAGTAACGGCAATGTATAAAATAGTACACAGTACCAGCGATACAATGATGCCAATGGGCACGTCCCTTTTCGGGTTTCTCGCCTCCTGGGCAGTGGTAGAGACCGCGTCAAAACCAATGTAGGCAAAAAATACGTAAGCTGCTCCGGTACCAATACCACCAATACCATACGGTGCAAAGGTCTCAAAACTACTTCCCCAATTATCACTTTTTACATAAAACCACCCTGCAAAAATCACCAGAAATATTACGGCAAGTTTTACCCCTACGATGATACTATTGAACCGGGCGCTCTCTTTTATGCCGATGACCAGTAAGGTAGTAATGGCAATGATGATAAGGACGGCGGGTAGGTTGAATACGATGGGGATTCCATGAATAAAGGGCACACTTTGAGCAAAGAGGTCTTGTGCCTGGTGAGATAATGTCCAATAGTCATTGGTAAGCCAGGGTGGAATATGCAGGCCAAAGAGTCCTAGTAATTTTACAAAATAATGTGACCAGCCCACGGCTACAAGGCTTGATGCGAGGGAATATTCAAGAATAAGGTCCCACCCAATAATCCAGGCGAAAACCTCTCCCAGTGCTGCATATGAATAAGTATAAGCACTGCCGGCCAGAGGAACCATGGATGCAAACTCGGCGTAGCACAGGGCTACGAAGATACAGGCAAGACCTGAAAGGACAAATGAGAGGATTAAACCGGGGCCGGCAAACTCTTTAGCTGCAAGACCAGTCAAAACAAATATGCCAGCACCAATGACGGCACCGATTCCTAAGGCTGTTAGCGAGAATGGGCCTAATACCCGTTTGAAGTGGTGGTGATTAGATTCTTCAACAAGATCACGCAGGGTTTTTCTTGCAAAAAGTTTTTTCATCGCTCTGAAAAATAACCTTTAACCACAGAATTTACAGAGAAGTTATTAATCCAATCACTTAGTCAGCATCACCATGCCTTAGTAGCGCTGCAAAGAAAACGAACTCGAGCCGAAGTCGATACGAGTATGAATCTAATCCGAACGAGTCGGAAAAGACAAAATCCAAAGCACGAAATTTGTGTTTTAACCCTGTCAGGGTTCTAAACCCTGGCAGGGTTTTTATTTTTGCTAAAAATGTCAAAATATTTTTTATAAGATGCTACAGAGAGTTGATTCATTTCCCCAACCTTCTACCTTTAAACGTTCTTTGTTCCCTTTGAGTCTTTGTGGTTTTCCAAATGCAGGCTACACCTTTTCTATGATATGTCCCAATTTTTCTTTCTTTGTCTGCAGATAACGCTTGTTTTCCTCTTGCGGCTCCATAACGATGGGTACCCGTTCCACAATCTCAAGCCCGTATCCGGCAAGGGCAGCAAACTTTTTAGGATTGTTGGTAAGCAGCCGCATCTTTGTTACGCCCAGGTCCCGCAAGATTTGCGCACCGATGCCATAATCGCGTTTATCGGCGGGAAAACCAAGTCTTTCATTGGCCTCAACAGTATCAAGCCCCTTTTCCTGTAATAAATAGGCATGCAATTTGTTCTCCAAACCAATCCCCCGCCCCTCTTGCCGCATATACAGCAGTACGCCCTTCCCGTGATTTTGGATTATCTGGAGGGCACTGTGGAGTTGTTCACCACAATCACAACGGAGAGAGCCAAAGATGTCACCGGTCAAACATTCATCATGTACCCTTACCAGCACAGGTTCATTGTGCAAGGGAGAGGGTTCATTCCCACTCTCATTACCTATGCCCAGGCAAAGAGCTAAGTGGAGATATTCATCGACAAAAGAACGGTACAGATGAAGCGTAAAATTTCCATAAACTGTCGGCAATTTTACGGTAACGCGCTTTTCAATCAATCGCTCCTGTTCATGTCGAAACTTAATGATATCAGCAATGGTACATATTTTAAGATTGTGCTTTTCGGCAAACTTCTTGAGATCAGGAAGTTTCGCCATATTCCCGTCTTCTGTCATAATCTCGCAAATAACTGCAGCGGGTTTAAGACCTGCAATGCGTGTCAGGTCTACCGCGCCTTCTGTGTGGCCTGTCCTGACCAGCACTCCACCCCTCTGGGCCTTGAGCGGGAAGACATGGCCAGGTCTGACAAGGTCATCGGCGGTCGCCTTGTCGTCAATTGCAGTTAAAATCGTTGTAGCCCGGTCCTTTGAAGAAACGCCCGTTGTAATACCACTCCTGGCATCGATAGAAACGGTAAAGGGCGTCTGAAAGTTTGACGTATTATTGGATACCATGGGATAAAGATCGAGTTCTTCTGCCCGTTCGGCATGAATTGCAAGACATATAATGCCACGTGCGTGTGTAAGCATGAAATTAATAGTTTCTGGCATGATCTTTTCAGCGGCGATGGTAATATCCCCCTCGTTTTCACGATTCGCATCGTCTACCAGAATGATCATTTTCCCCTGTTTAAGGTCTTCTACGGCCTCTTGTATTGTGTTAAATCGCATAAAAAACCTCTCGTATTACAAATTTCGATGAGTTAATTCGTATGCGCTCAGCCATCAACTGTCAGTTTTCAGTTATCACTGATTATTGTTTGATGAGGGCTGATTGCTTACTAAAAATTATATAAATACTAGTATAAAAGATGGGCAATGTAAAGCCTTTTTGTATAAATATGGTGAGAAGGGAGTGATAGTACCTTACAATTGTTTTACCCCCCTGTACATATACAAGAGTCCGGAAATAAAGGTTAAAATAACGGCCATCCACCAGATGATGACGAGTGCAGGTAATGGGATATGGTTTCCAATGAGTACGGATATGATAGCAATAATTTGAAGGCCGGTGGCAGCCTTACCCAGCATCGTTGGTTGACAATCCATTCTCCCGGTAATGAAAAGAGAAGCGATGGTGCCAAACATGAGTAAAAGATCTCTGCAGACAATAACTGTTGGAATCCAGTTGGGAAATCTCGGTTCAGGCCAGATACGATCAGAGGAAAGTATGATGCAGGAGATCACCAGGACAAGCTTGTCCGCAACAGGGTCCAGATACCTTCCCAGATTTGTTATTTCGTTTCTTTTTCTGGCAAGATAGCCGTCCAGCATATCGCTTAGGCCGATAACCAGCATGATAAAAAGACAGACATATCGGTAATAATTGTTATGCTGGACTTGTGTTATACAAAACACCAGGGGAGGAATAAAAAATATCCTGCTGAGGCTTATTTTATTAGAGAGTGTTAACATAAGAAAACCTCATTGATGATATTTTCTGCTGTTGGCAACTATTTGTCATTACTGAGTTTCATTCGTTGTGTCAGTTTTACCCTGGTAAGGGATTTGGCTGTTTATTTTTATGTTCTTTATACCAAGCCACAAACAAACGGATACCTTGTTCAATAGATACTTTCGGTCTGTACTGTAAAAAACGTTCTGCCTTTCTAATATCTGCATAAGTCCTATGCACATCGCCAGGTTGCTCCGGAAGTCTTTTGATTTTCGCCTTTTTCCCCATTTCTTGTTCAATGAGTTCAATAATTTTTGCCAACTGGATCGGTGTTGAATTACCCAGATTAATAATTTCGAAATCAAATTGCTTCTGTAAGGCAGAAACCACACCGTCTATGATGTCAGAAAAGAAGGTATAATCTCTCTGCGTCGTTCCATCTCCATACATGGGAATTTGCTGGTCACAATCAATTATTTCGGTAAATTTACGTATAGCAAGATCGGGACGTTGCCGTGGTCCGTACACCGTGAAAAAACGGAGACAGGCAACGGGTATCTTATAGAGATGGTGGTAGTTATAACAATATAGTTCTCCCGCCCGTTTGGTAGCAGCATAGGGGGATATAGGTTCGTTTACAGGGTCATCTTCTGAAAATGGAGTCTTTTTATTATTCCCATAAACCGATGAAGACGAACCAAAGATAAATTGCTTGACCTTATATATCCTGGAAAGTTCAAGCAGGTTCAACGTACCCTTGCAATTAACCTCTTCATAGAGCAATGGTCGTTCGATCGACGGTCTCACGCCAGCATACGCCGCCAGATGAACAATCTTTTCAATGCGGTGTTTCTCAAATACATCTTTACATGAGACTGTGTTACAGATATCTGTTTCGTATAGTGTTAACCGTTGATTACGAATGGCCCCGGAGATATTTTCTCTTTTATAAGCAGGTTGGTAGAAATCATTAAAATTATCGATGACAACTACCTGTTCACCCTGAAATAGTAATTTTTCCACCAGATGTGAACCGATAAACCCAGCGCCACCAGTAACGAGGATTGTCATTAAGTAAACTATCCTTTCATGCGCTTATAATATTGCAGTTTTACGATTTAATATAGCAGAGGAGTCATCTTAGTCAAGTGAAAAAACAACTTTGACTTGACACGTCCATTTTTTATTTGTACGATTTATCGACTTGAATTTAGCCACCAAAAGCTGAGACACGGAGAGATTAACAACCTCACAACCTTTTACTGAAAATTATGAACAAAAAAAAGGCAATACTTGTCCTTGCAGACGGAACAAGTTTTACGGGATACTCTTTGGGTGCCACCGGTGAAAAGATCGGTGAAGTCGTTTTTAACACCAGCATGATGGGTTATCAGGAAATCCTTACCGACCCATCGTACAAAGGTCAAATGGTGGTCATGACCTACCCGCTTATCGGCAATTATGGGATTAATGAAAAAGATTACGAATCCTGTAGCCCCTTTTTGGAGGGTTTTATTGTTAAAGAATACAGCCCTTTCCCCAGTAATTGGCGCTCACAGATTAGTCTGGATGAGTTTCTTAAGAATAGGGGGATTGTGGGTATTCAAGGGATTGACACCAGGGAATTAACAAGACGATTACGGGATTATGGTGTCCAGCAGGGCATTGTTTCTACCGATGATTTTGATGTTACAAGCCTTACCAAAAAGATAAAATCAGCTCCTGGATTAGTCGGAATAGACCTTGTAAAGTCTGTAACATGTGATAATTCGTATGACTGGAAAGATTCAAACCAGGACGCCGGCAAACCAAAAAAATGTAAGGTCGTTGTCTATGATTGTGGTGTAAAATATAACATTCTCAGAAAACTGAACAGTGCCGGCTGCTCTGTAACGGTAGTTCCGGCACAAACTCAGTCTCAAGCTGTTTTGGACATGAAACCGGATGGAATCGTGCTTTCGAATGGCCCCGGTGACCCAGCAGCTGTTCCTTATATGATTGAAAACATTAAGGGTTTATTAGGGAAAAAACCCGTATTCGGGATTTGTCTTGGTCATCAATTGATGGCGCTTACCCTGGGGCTAAAGACTTACAAACTAAAGTTTGGACACCACGGAGGAAATCAACCCGTCATAGATTTGAACACCAAAAAAGTGGAGATTACTGCACAAAATCACAGTTTCGCGGTAACGGCGCCACAGGAGGGAACTGTGCATAAAAGTCCATATGGAAACGTGGAGATTACCCATATCAATCTCAACGACAAGTCTGTAGAGGGATTGAAATGCCACACGATACCTGCCTTTTCCGTCCAATATCACCCGGAGGCTTCACCCGGCCCTCACGATGCGAGTTATCTGTTTGAGAGATTTATTGAGATGATGAAATAGCAAAATTAAGATTTAAAATCTAAAAATAAACAATGCCCAAAAGAACCGACATACAAAAAATCCTGATTATCGGATCTGGCCCGATCATCATCGGCCAGGCCTGTGAATTTGATTATTCGGGTACCCAGGCCTGTAAAGCGCTTCGTGAAGAGGGATACAAAGTTGTCCTTGTAAATAGTAATCCCGCTACCATTATGACAGACCCCGAAATTGCCGACAGGACTTATATAGAACCGATAACAACGGAAATGGTAGCAAAGGTTATCGCAAAGGAACGTCCACAGGCATTACTTCCAACATTGGGCGGACAGACAGGTTTAAATACAGCAGTTAGCCTTGCAGAAAAAGGGGTACTGAATGAATTTGGCGTAGAGTTGATCGGTGCCAAACTGAATGCCATCAAAAAGGCCGAAGACAGGTCACTCTTTAAGTCTGCTATGAAACGCATTGGTATCCCGGTTCCTGAAAGTGCTTATGTCCGTTCATACGATGAAGCGATAACGGTTATCGAAAAAATAGGTTTTCCGGCTATTATACGTCCTTCTTTTACGTTAGGGGGCACTGGTGGAAATGCAGCATATAATATCGAAGAGTACAAAGAATATATCAAGGTAGCCCTTGAAGCCAGCCCGGTTCATGAAGTCCTTGTGGAACGTTCCGTGTTAGGCTGGAAGGAATATGAACTGGAAGTAATGCGTGATTTAAAAGACAATGTCGTGATCATTTGCTCAATTGAAAATTTTGATCCCATGGGTGTACATACGGGCGACAGCATCACGGTGGCCCCTGCCCAAACCCTTACCGATGTCGAATATCAGGTTATGCGGAATGCGGCAATCAAGATTATCCGGGAGATTGGTGTTGAGACCGGGGGTTCCAATATCCAATTCGCTGTGAACCCCGAAAACGGAGAAATACTTGCTATTGAAATGAACCCGAGGGTTTCAAGGAGTTCCGCCCTTGCCTCGAAGGCCACGGGATTTCCTATTGCCAAGATCGCTGCAAAATTAGCCGTCGGCTATACCCTTGATGAAATCCCTAACGACATCACCCGTTATACCCCGGCCTGTTTTGAACCCACCATCGACTATTGTGTCGTAAAAGTGCCCCGATTTAATTTTGAAAAATTCCCTGACACTGATCAAGCACTTACTATCCACATGAAATCTGTGGGAGAGGTCATGGCCATGGGGCGTACGTTCAAAGAGGCCATTGGTAAAGCCATCCGTTCTTTAGAATCAGGGCGGTATGGATTTGAATCATTATGGCCCTCTGACAGTGATAAATGGACTACCGAACAAAGATATGAATTCCTGAGGACGAAGTTGATGATACCCAATCCTGACAGGCTCTGGCACATTGCCGATGCGATACGGTTTGGCATGAGTCTGGATGAGATATTTAAATGGACTCATATCGACCGCTGGTTCCTTTACAATATCAGGCAGGTACTGGATATTGAAGCCGAGATAAGGCAAAGGTATTCTAAAAGTGCAAATACCTCTCAAAACAGAGAGGTATTTGCAATGAGCAAGGAGATACTGACTGAGGCAAAACAATGCGGTTATTCAGATAAATACCTGGCTTGTTTGTGTAATGTTGATGAAAAAACGATGCGAACGTACCGTCAAAGGGAATCTATCAGGCCAGTGTTTAAACATGTGGATACCTGTGCAGCAGAATTCAAGGCCTTTACACCCTATTTGTACTCCGCTTATGAAGGTGCGTGTGAGGCGGAACCAACTCAGAGGAAAAAGGTCATTATCCTCGGAAGCGGGCCTAACCGTATCGGACAGGGCATTGAGTTCGACTACTGTTGTGTCCATGGGGTCTTTGCCTTAAAAGAACTGGGTTATGAGACGATTATGGTCAATTGCAATCCAGAGACGGTGAGTACGGATTATGATACCGCCGACAGGCTTTATTTTGAACCGCTTTCCCTGGAAGACGTCCTTGAGATTATTGATAAAGAGATGCCCGAAGGCGTTATTGTTCAATTTGGTGGACAAACACCGCTAAAATTGGCAATCCCTTTAGAGAAAGAGGGTATCAGAATACTGGGAACTTCTCCGGAGAGTATTGATATTGCAGAGGACCGTGAACGATTTGCAGCCTTAATGAACCGATTAAATTTAAGGCAGCCGGATAATGGATGTGCCCGGTCTGCCACGGAAGCAAAGCTTATTGCCTGTAAAATAGGTTACCCCGTACTGCTCCGTCCATCCTATGTCCTGGGCGGACGAGCCATGCGTATCGTTTACGATGAAGCTGGTTTAGAGGAATACATTACCCATGCTGTACATGTCTCGCCAGAACACCCGGTTCTCATTGACCGATTTTTGGAAGACGCCGTAGAAATTGATGTTGACGCTATTTGTGACGGCAAGGAAGTGTTTATCGGTGGCGTTATGGAACACATCGAAGAAGCTGGCATCCATTCCGGAGACAGTGCATGTTCGCTCCCACCATATTCTATCGGAAATGACATCATTGACGAGTTAAAAAAACAGACGCAAACCATAGCCCGGACATTGAATGTCATAGGTCTCATCAATATCCAATATGCAATTAAAGACAGAATAGTATATGTGCTGGAGGTCAATCCACGTGCATCAAGGACAGTTCCTTTTGTCAGCAAAGCAATTGGTATTCCGTTGGCCAAGATTGCAACAAAGGTAATCATGGGAAAGAAGCTCAGTGAATTCAACATCTCCATGAACATGGAGTTAAAACATATTACCGTAAAAGAGGCTGTATTTCCTTTTATAAAGTTTAAAGGAGTCGACACAATCTTAGGACCAGAAATGAAATCGACAGGCGAGGTCATGGGAATAGATAAGGACTTTGGTCGTGCCTATGCTAAATCCCAAATGGCGGCTGACTGCAGCCTCCCATTAACGGGTACCGTTTTCATGAGCGTAAGAGACAGAGACAAAAAGCCCATTGTCCCCATTGCCAAAAAACTCTCACAAATGGGTTTTAGACTTGTAGCCACAAACGGTACAGCTAAAGTCCTTTCCGAAAATAACGTTCCTGTCACGACTGTCTTAAAAGTTATTGAAGGACGGCCCAATATTGTCGACCACATCAAGAGTAACGAAATCCAACTCGTCATCAACACCACAGGAGGTAAGGCAGCCCAGGAGGCCTCCTATTCCATCAGGCGCACCGCACTTCTTCATCGTGTGCCCTATTTTACAACACTTGCCGGTGCTGTAGCCGCCACGAAGGCTATCGAGGCACTCAAAAACGGAAGCCTGGACGTCAAACCCATTCAGGACTACTACCGTACATAAATCATTCGAAAGTTTTTTTCGTTGATTGTTCTGCCCTTTTTTGCTTCAATTTTTCCATCAACACTGATCTCTATTCACAGGCTCAATTTTGCATTTCAACGGAGATGTTATGGATTACATTCCGAATACCGCACACGATAAAGAAATAATGTTGAAAGAAATAGGGATACCTTCTTTTGAAGCCCTCCTTAAAAACATTCCAAAGGCGTTAAGAAAATTTTCTTTACCATTACCCGACGGCCTTTCTGAACCACAGGTATTAAAAGCCCTAAAAGATGTAAGTGAAAAGAATCGCAATATCGACAAATACATTTCATTTTTAGGCGCCGGCGCCTATGAACACTATATCCCGTCTGTTGTAGACCACCTGGCGTCGAGGAGTGAATTTTATACCTGCTATACACCTTATCAACCCGAAGTAAGCCAGGGTACGCTTCAGGTAATCTATGAATTCCAAACATTGATGTGTGAGTTAACTGGTATGGATGTAGCAAATTCCTCCATGTACGACGGTTCAACCGCTTTAACGGAGGCAGCGCTATTGTCCATTCGGTTGAAGGAAAAGAATAAGGTTGTCTGCTCACGGGCAATCCATCCTGAATACCGGCAGGTACTCAAGACCTATTTAAAAGGATTGCATACGGAAATCGTTGAAATAGATACACCCAAAGGTATCACGGATATAAATCAATCAGAAAAGGTTATTGACGATAACACCGCAGCCGTACTCGTCCAAAATCCAAACTTCTTTGGCTGTATTGAAGACATGGAGACCATCTCAAATATTACCCACAGGCATAATAGCCTTTTTATCGCCTGTGTAAACCCCATTTCTCTGGGCATCCTGAAACCACCGGGTGAATACAATGCCGATATCGCCGTTGGTGAGGCCCAGGTTTTGGGAAACTATCTGAATTATGGTGGTCCCTACATCGGTTTTTTTACGGTAAAAAAAGATCTCTTGCGCAAGATACCCGGAAGGATCGCAGGCGAGACGGTGGACAGTAATGGGAAGAGGTGTTTTGTCCTTACCCTGCAGGCCAGGGAACAGCATATTCGAAGAGAAAAGGCAACTTCAAATATCTGCACCAATCAGGCACTCCTTGCATTAAGGGCATGCATTTATCTCTGTGCATTAGGGAAAAAGGGCATGACAGAATTAGCAAACCTCAATATCCAAAAAAGCCATTATGCGTATGAAAGATTGTGTACCCTGGACATCTTTGAACCGGCATTTCACCAATCATTCTTTCATGAATTTGCACTGAAAGCCAGAGGCAGTCTTCGTATCAACAAGATCAATGAATACCTCCTGACAAAGGGCATTATTGGCGGATTGGAGCTTTCCGGATTTTATCCCGGTTTAGACAATAGTATGCTCCTGTGCGTAACGGAGACGAAGACCAAAGAATTGATTGACCGTTTGGTTACTGAGTTGTCACATATTCAACAAATGAAAAACATCTCTAAATGAATACAAACAACATCGTAGAAAAACTTAAGGTCTATTTTGAAAAAAGAGACGAAATTTCCTTCGCTTTCCTTTTTGGTTCCTGGGCAAGGGGTCAGGATGGCATTGATTCAGACGTTGATATAGCCATATATTTTGTCCCGGAAGGAAAAGGTTATGATTGGGAAAAAACAGCCTTCAGGAGCAACTACGAAAAATCCATTTGGGTAGATATTGAAAAAATTGTTGAAAAGGAGGTGGACCTTCTGATCCTCAACAGAGCCGCTTCCACTATTGCAGACAGCGCCTTGAGAGGCATCCCCATTATCATAAAAAATCATACTATTTATATGGACTTTCTTTTAAGAATTACCTCCGAAGCTATTGATTTCAGACAATGGGTTGAGTCATATTGGAATTTGAAAGAGAGAATAAAACATGGTGTTGGTACCTGAAGACAGAGAGCGACTTATACGATACGCTGACTTTATGAAATCAGAATTATCAGATTTCCAAAAATTCTCAAAAATTGATTGGAAAACTTATAATGGAGACAGGGATACAAGGAGAAATCTCGAGAGATGGATTGAAAATATAGTTAATTGTTCCATAGACATAGCCAAAGTAATCCTTGCTTCTGAAGATAGGAGAATCCCCACTTCATATAAGGAAATCTTGAAAGAACTCGGCGCTTCTCCTCACTTTGACGAGGTTTTTGGTGAGAATATTTCACAATGGGCGGTCTTGAGAAACATACTTGCTCATGAATACCTGGATATTCGCTGGACTACCATAAATGAATTCATTCAAACAGCAGAACCTATTTATAGGACTTTACTCAATAAAATAAAATCCATCCTGCAAACTAGATAAATAAAGTTAAAGACTATGAACAACACTGAACCTCTCATCTTTGAAAAATCCTCTCCTGGCAGACGATGTTTTATCCTCCCTGCCTGTGACGTACCGGAGAAACCTATAACAAATTTCCTACCTCAACAAATGCTGAGGAAACAGGAAGCGAAATTACCCGAGGTTTCGGAGATCGATGTCGTACGCCATTTCACCAGACTCTCCCAACAGAACTTCTGCGTGGATACCAATTTTTACCCATTAGGCTCATGCACCATGAAATACAATCCCAAAATTAATGAAGATGTCTCTCGCATGGAGGGTTTTACGAAATTACATCCCTATCAGCCCATAGAGCAATGTCAGGGTATCCTGAAACTCCTTTACGAGCTTGAGCAAATCCTTATAAATATTTCAGGGATGTCGGCATTTACATTACAACCTGCCGCAGGCGCCCATGGCGAATTAACGGGCATGCTGATGATCCGTGCCTACCTGGAGAAAAAGGGAGAGACCAGACACAAAATTATCATCCCCGATTCTGCGCATGGTACCAATCCTGCCTCTGCAGCCCTTTGCGGGTATGAAGTTGAATCGATTCAGTCCAATACAGATGGCCTTGTAGACATAGAAAAACTAAAAACCTCCTTTACCCGTGACACAGCCGCCCTCATGATCACCAATCCCAATACCCTGGGTCTTTTTGAGAAGGATATCTTGGAAATATGCAAGATCGCACACAATGCAGGCGGACTCGTCTATTGTGACGGGGCAAACATGAATGCCCTCCTGGGCATAGCCCGACCGGGTGATATGGGCGTAGATATCCTACACCTGAATCTCCACAAAACCTTTTCCACACCCCATGGCGGTGGTGGACCAGGCGCTGGCCCTATCGGCGTTACCGAGGCATTGAAGCCATTTTTGCCTGTACCACGCATTGAAATGGTTGGTAAATTAGCTGCAGAGAACACGGAGGACACAGAGGCGGAGAATCGATATACCTTAAATTATGACTACCCTGATTCCCTAGGAAGGGTCAGGGCGTTCTATGGTCATATTGGGATGATGATCAGGACATATACCTATCTCTTGTCCCTGGGCAAGGAAGGTCTTTGCAAGGTAGGTGAGCATGCCGTTTTAAATGCCAACTACCTGCAGCACAAACTCAAAAAATATTACGACATACCCTATGGAAAGACCTGCATGCACGAGTTTGTCATTTCTGCCAGGAAACAAAAGCAAAAAGGCGCCTCCGCCCTGGACATCGCAAAGAAGTTGCTTGATTACGGTTTCCACGCCCCTACAATATATTTCCCCTTAATTGTGGAAGAGGCCCTAATGATAGAACCCACAGAGACGGAATCACGGGAAACATTAGATGCCTTTGCTGCCACTATGGTCCAGATAGCTACAGACATAGAACAACGACCAGATGTGGTACGCAACACACCCCAAACCACCCCCATCGGACGCCCTGATGAAGTAAAGGCCGCCCGCGAACCGAAGCTGAGATGGGAGTAATGGGTAGGGTGGACTTCGTCGTGAGCGCTCAGTCGAACGATTAAGCGCAGTCTTTTGCGCCGAATCCACCCACAGGGCTGGTTCAATCTTGCAGATTGAACCAGAAATTTTTAACTGGATTATAGGGATGAATTATAATTTGCAATGGAACAATGCAAAATGTTTAGGTTCAATCGAGGACGATTGAACCAGCCAAAGCATTGAGTTTTTATTATAGAAATTGGTGGGTTAAGCCTGTCCTGAGTTTGCGAAGGGCGGAGCGAACCTACCAAAATAAAGGTGGATCCGGCGCAAAAAACGGCACCTTAATCCATCCTACCCAGACTGGATGAAGTAAAGGCCGCGCACGGGCTAAAACTGAGAATCTGCGATTTCTTGCTAAAATCGGACAAAAAACTATGTTTGTTTATTACATACTGTTCCATTTGCGTATAACGTCACACACTTGCTTAAGTCTTTCCGCAAGATCTAATGAATTTGTGATATTTTCTTTTGTCATAAACTGACATAGTTGTTCTGCTAAGAGGGGCTTTCGACTGGAATAACGCTGTCCCTCCCCATTCTTTAAATTATCGAGATAATCAAAGAAATTATCATATTGTCCTACTTGCTCAATGTCCTGTTTTTTCAACCACGTTGCTACTACATCAGCAGGAATATAATTTTCGATTTCTTTTCCCTTTGTTACCCAGGCAATCCCACCATTTGTTTCAACTTCTTCTATAATTCGCTTCTTGGTGTCATTTAATCGACTCTGCTGAGTTTGTTTGTCACTATCTATGAGAATCATTGAATTCTTGTTTACTTTTAGAATGGAGATTCCGTCTTTCGCTAAATCTGGTTCTTCGCTTGAAAGATGCGAAAGTAAACGTCCACCGTAAAACACACATTGGTAGTGATTTCCCTCTGAAAGTTCACCTTCAGACCAAAGGTCTATCCACCTATTCAAATAAATCCTGTCCGAAGGACCTTCGACCCAAAACACTCCGTTAGATTGTAGCAAATCACTTGCTCGGACATCAAGATCATCGAGAATACCTTTGTTTTCGATATAAGTCTTCACTGTTCGACTGTATGCCTGTTTACCGTCGTGTGTTACATGTAATATCTGTACATCCTCGTTCTTACTAAACAGGTCTATCTCTACGTTTGAGTGTGTCGTAAGGAAGAAAATACATCCGTGCGATTTTGCGTGCTTATATAAGTATGAGAGTAATCGCCTCAGCAGAGCAGGATGTAAATTGTTTTCGAGCTCCTCGAACCCAAACACAAAGTCAGATAAGTCTCTCTTTTTGTCAATAGGAATGAGGTGGATAAAAACGAGGGCAAGGATTATGGTCTTGAGTCCGCTACCAGATTGAGATAGTGGAATTATTCCTTTTGTTTCTTCCTCTAAATAAATTTCCCAGGCATTGCTCTCTAACTGCTTACAAACAATGTCGGTAAACTTTGCATCGGTCTTGAAAATAATATTTAGTTCTTCGAGTAAAATTTGTTCAACAGAGTGACTTGTTAGATTTGCTTTATTAAAAAAATTCTGAATTATGTTTGTTGCTCCTCTTCCATCTCCTGCAACATCAAGATTTGCACTGTTATCTCCTTCCGGGACAATATTTCTTTCAGCAAAAATGCGTCTAAACTCTTTTCCAAGTAAGGGATTCTGTTTTGCATTAGCAAGGCGCTCCAAATAATCCGTAGCATTTCTAATGGAATCTAAAGGACGACTACCATCCAAGCAGTTTCCTATTGAAATAAATTTTTGGTTTTTGGTTACATTCAAACGCCAACGAAGTTTGGCTCCAATAAACTTTCGGCCAAACTCCCAGTGGTTTCTGCCAGGTATTACACCACCAGATGTATCTTCTCGAAATACCCTCTTTATCTCATCTTCTGTCAACGGTGCTTCTGCAACGATTTCAGGCGCTTGGCCAGAGCACCATAATCTTTGAGGGATGTCCGTTGTACCTTTCACTACAAATTCAATGAGATCCAATAAAGTAGATTTTCCGGAGTTGTTACGACCAATGATGAGATTTATCGGTTTTATTTCTTCGAAACCCTGTTCTTGGCTTCCAAAACATTTTAAATTCCTGACTTTTACAGAAAAGTTGTTTAGCCTTGTCATTCTCTTTTTGAATTGCTTGTAGAAATCTAAGTTATAATCATATCCTTAGCGGGTTTGCAACTTGAACCGTTTGTTTTTACAGCACCAATACGACTTTTTGCTTGTTCGCAAACTCCTGTTTGGGAACACTATTACAGAGAAACTGAGTTTCTCGTCCATTGCACTCCCAAATAGGAGTTTGGGAGCGAGTGGTAAAAAGATATTTTTTCAAAAATCAAAATTGTTACTTTTACGGTAATTTTACATCGTAGTCCAACGTCAATGCAGTATCTCCCATATTCTTATCAATTTTAATCGGTTGATGCCATACTACTACATCAATGAAACACGCCCCCTGATTATCTTCCCGACAATAGTAAAAACTTACAGAGACTTTTAAATCTGTACTTAATACTTCAGAACCTGTCTTGAAGGAAATTTTTAGAGGTAATGCAGGCTTTTCGAGCCTTGCTTTCCGATTGCCCTGCTCAATTTGAATACCAGTACCCGCCTCGACCGCATATACCAGTGGGGCATTGGGGTTCAAATGATATCCCTTGGGAAGGTTTATGTTTACCGATAGTTGTATATCGGCATCTGTTTCCAGGGTTTTTAAAGGCAAATCTAAAGACTTTGCAAAAGGAGGTATTGCACTCTCAGATACTTTTGGTGAGACTTCTGTTTTGAATCCTTTCATCTGCAAGGTACTCGCTTCCTTCGTTTTCATGTCTACCATGCGGATGGCATGGTTATTGGTATCAGCAACATATATTTTATTATTGGCAATACTGAGACCTCCGGGTTCATAGAATTGGGGATCTTTACCGTCTACATATCCGGCTTTTCCATTACCTGAGTACGTCCTGCATGTTCTGTCCAGAGGATTTAAAAGCTTAATCTTATGATTATAGGTATCCGCTATATAGATAAGGCCGTTATGGTTAAATACACCAAGGGGATGTTGTAAACGTACCTCGTTTTCCTGACCATCCACGTCCCCAAAAACAAAGAGATCCAGTCCTACCACTGTCTTTACTTCCTTCTTTTCGAGGTCTACGTACCGGATCGAACTTACCTCACTGTCTGCAAAATAAAGCCTTCTGCCGGAAACCGTAATCCCGCTGGGTTGAGCCAGGGCGGCCTTATCTAACGGGCCATCAATACGCCCCTCCCTGCCACTACCAGCAAAGGGTTGGAAAACTGCGGTTTCTAAATCCATCACCCAGATTTGATGTGCCCCAGCCATGGCTATATAGAGTTGCCCGTCTAAAAAGACCAGATCCCAGGGCGAATTCAGAGGGGAAAACGTGCCCATTCCACCAGTATCCATAAAGTCCGCCTGTTTACCCGTACCAGCAATTGTTTTAACCGTCTTTGCCTTTAAATCCAGTTTCCGAATGAAATGATTCCCGGTATCTGCTACATATAAGTGATCACCATGGAGTGACATCCCTTGCGGATGATGAAAGCTTGCTTCCGTAAATGTACCATCGTCCTTGCCTATTATGCCACAACCGGCAATATCCAAAACGGTACCTTCCCAATCGGAAACAATGATGCGGTTGTGATTTGAATCTGCAATGAACAACCGATTTGATGCCTCATCCGCCAGCACTTTGCCAGGAAAAGAGAGAATGCCCTCTCCTAGTTTGTATTTTTCTAAAGAAAATGGTATGGGGGTTTCATTGATGAGATTTTTAGAACGGTAATCGGAGACCAATTGGCCGATGAGTTTATCCAGCATCTCATAATGTCCCTCACCTGTATCTGATCCAACCACATACCCCTCCGGATCGATCAGTACGAGGGTGGGCCATGCCCTGGCACCATAGGCATCCCAGATGGCAAAATTGCTGTCATTAACTACCGGATGTTCAATTTCGTAACGGAGAATAGCCTGGCGGATATTTTCTGCATCCCGCTCATTCTCAAATTTTGCGGAATGTACCCCTATAATCACTAATTCTTTTGGATATTTTGCCTCCAGCTTTTTAAGGTCGGGAATAATGTGCATGCAATTGATACAACAATATGTCCAGAAGTCCAGGAGTACCACCTTCCCCTTTAAATCAGCCAGGGTAAGAGGTTTTGAAATATTGAGCCAGGCCGTACCACCTGCAAGTTCAGGCGCAGGAATCTTTTTTTTCTGTGCTGATGCCAAAGGTATTCCTCCTCCATGTTGAAAAAGGGAAAGTATTAAGATGAGGAATATTACCGTTTGGGGTGAAAGCCATGAAAAAGATCGGATACCCTTCATTGTCCTTGTCCTTTTTTTTTATTTTTTTTACGCTTAAAAAGATGTTTCCCATAGAAGAGAAAAAAAACAACAATCAACGATACCACACTAAGAATAAAATAAGCAAGTTCCATAGTCCACGTCCTTTTGTCTCATGAAATATGAGAATCAAACTTGAACACATCTGCGCTTTTTCATTCATTCTATCAATGCTTACAGTGCTATCAAGGAAATTTTATCATTGTATGCTTGTATTTGTGCTTATATGCATTTATAGTATTTTACAAGTGATTATGATAAGTCTTTGATAAAAGAATAGTTCTTATGGATCTGAATAAAAAAATAGTGTTTCGCTCCATCTTCATTGTATTCATTATTTTCTCCCTGTTATATGGCATATATTTATTTATTCCATTTTTTCTCGAAAAAAAACTGCTTCCCCGCCTTGCAAAAAACTTCGGACTTAACAATTTCACCTGCGATGTGCGCAAATTCAGTCTGACCGGACTCGATCTGTCCTCTCTGCAATGGGGAGAATCAGAAAGTCCTTCCCTGTCATTTGACTCTGTCCGCTTCGACTATTCATTATTCGGTTTGCTTCAAAAACACGTAAACAAGATCATTATCAGCGGCGTTGAAATCAGGTCTGAATATAAAGACGGCACTCTTAGTATTCCCGGAATGGATTTTAAAAAATTTTTCCAAAGTCCTTCGGATACAAAGCAAGAAAAACCGACCGATTCGCAGCAGCAAATGCTGCCTGTAAGTTTTGGAGAATTTGCATTACGGAATGCTACCATTCTTTTAAAATCAGGAGACGAGAATTTTCGAATCCCATTGAGCATTAAAGCAAAGCCTTTTGCCACACAGGGAAACGAAACAGATTCAGGTTATGAAGTGCAATTATGGCTATATCCGAACCTAGCAAACCCGCTACCAGGAGTTAAAATCGCATCCCGGATAGCCATGGACGCAAGATATAATTTTAAAACAAATGACTTTGGAATACAACTTAACTTTACTGATATGAATATTGAATATAAGGGATTGCAAATACAGAATTCCCCTGGCAATGCTCCATTAACGATAGAAGTTACAAAAAAACAGGGCGATATTCACATGAAATTCTCCCGTTTTTGTATTATGTCACCCTTTCCCATAGAACTATCTATGAGACAAAATACTGATTGCAATCTGCACATCTCGCCTGATCAAATGAATATGCAGGGAAAGATTTATGTAAATATTAATAAAGAATTAGCAAACAGCAATTCTCGTTTCTGGTTAAAAGTTGCCGACTCGGAATCTTTACCCTTTACGTTTAAAGGCAAAAAAGGAGGGTCTCAGTGGTATTTCTCTTTGAATTCGACCGGTTCAAATACACCTCTTCAATTTCACGGACAGACAGGAAAAGTTCGTTTGCATCCGAAGTTATTTTCCGTCTATGGGAAAGGAAAAGGTTCGAATGGTACTATGCGATTTTCAATGAAAATGTCTCATATAAAATATGATTCAGATTATATGCGTATCAATATTCCAAATTTTTGGATATTCGGTAATTCCTCCATCGATAGTGCGCAGTTTTCCACGATAAAAGCCTTTGCAAAAGTAATTAATACAGAATATCATACCGGAAGCCTATCTGTAAGGAAAATACATGCCAAAATTCCCTTCCAGTGGCCTTATCCATCAATGGAAACGGATAAAATGAAATTCATAAATGAACCAGGAAGATATTTTAACACAGGTGAAATAAAATATGCTGACATGGATGTTGGGAGAATTTCTGCAACTCCTTATCAGGATGGGTTAAATATCTTCTTTGCAGGCCAACACAAGGGCTTATTCCCTGATTTTCACGTTCATTTCCTGGGAAGTGCGGGAATGAGCAATGAAGGTAATTTTGTATCAATACTTGATTTTAAAACCTCTGAGCCAGAGCAGGTTAAAAAAATAGACCTTGGTAAGTTTTCATCACGATTGACAGGGATGTTTTTTGAGGGCAACCTGGCTATGAACGGTAATTGCAAATTCATTGGTAGCACGATAACAAGTAATGCCCTTATAGCAATGCATAATTCAAAGATAGAAGTCCCTGGGAAAAAAATGACGCTTGAAGGCATTGATTTAGACCTGGATATGCAGGATTTATACAAATTTTGCAGTGCCCCTGATCAAATGTTAAAATTTAAACGCTTTGCCTGGGGGGATGTAGAAATGAATGGAGGAGAGGTTGAGTTTCAGATAGAATCTTTTTCATCCTTTTTTCTCAAAAAGAGTGGTTTTTCCTGGTGCGGAGGACATGTATATACGCATGGCTTACGGATAAAATCCGGGAGAAGGGAATTCGATCTTATTTGTTACTGCGATCGCCTTAAACTTGCAACAATCTTAAAACAGTTTAAGGCAGCGAGCGCTGATGGTGAAGGTGCAGTAAATGGAAGGATCCCAATAAGTTATAAAGAGGGGAAAATAAAAGTCCATGATGGTTTCCTTTATTCTACACCCGGAGAAAAAGGTACCATTAGTTTTCGTACCGATACACTCGTATCAGGAACATCGGGTGTTCAGCAGAGTATTCAAATGCAAATTGCCCAGGAAGCCCTGAAAAATTTTCAATATGACTGGGCAAAGCTTTCATTGATGAGCCAGGGTGATGACCTTATGGTACGAATGCAGATGGACGGAAGGCCTGCCGATTTATTACCATTTGGTTTTAGTAAAGCAAAGGGCCTCGTAAAAATAGAAGAGCCGAGGGCACATTTTCAGGGAATACGGTTTAATATCAATTTTAAACTGCCCCTCGATAAAATGTTGTATTACGGTGCCGGAATGAGTGAATTATTGCACTCTGAGTAATTGTAAAATACTGATACCAATAAGGAGGAATAATAATGACAGAGAAGTATGCTTTTATTGTACCGAATAATTGAAATAATCGTAAGGAGAAGGATGAATGAAAAGAGTCTTTGCAGTTTCTTGCGCAGTATTTTTTATTTTTTTACACGGATGTAAAACTGAACACAAAGTAGAAGTAGACGTAAAGCCAATGCAAATCACCATCGACGTGAATGTTAGAATTGATCGGGAACTTGAAAACTTCTTTGGCAATTTAGACGAAGCTGCACAAAAAGTTGGTGGTGAAAAAACCGATGAAGTGTCTGAGCCTGCTCAATAGTTATCTCTCGAAAGTTAAAATTCTCAAACGAAGGAGAAAAAAATGAAATTAAAAATGTATGTTTCTCTTCTGATCATTATGATATTCGGAGGTTTTTTTGCAAATGTTTCAGCAGTTGCTGATGATCTGAGTGCAATAAAAAGACAAATGGAAAAACGTCTTCCCATTATTGTTGAATTAAAGTCCAAAGGAATAATCGGTGAGAACAATACGGGATATTTGCAATTTATTGGTGGAAGGCGCGAAAAAGAGGACATCGTTCAGGCAGAAAATCAGGATAGAAGAAAGGTTTATGAATCAATTGCTAAAAAAGAAGGAGCAAATATAGAGCAAGTGGGGCAGCGCAGGGCACAGCAGATTGCCATTAAAGCAAGGAAGGGAGAATGGTTACAAAATCCGGCCGGAAAATGGTACCAGAAATAGGCAAACACAGGTGAGATTGACCAATAATGAAAAAAGTGTAAGGGGTTTATTGTAGAGGGAAAAAAATAGCTTGGTATGTCAAAAAGGACATACCAAGCTATTTTTGTTTATAGTCTTACAGACGAGTATATCTCAGCGATTTAACCAGGTACGACTCAGGTACGACTTGCACACATACAAACGAGTTGTAACGCATGCAGACTAATGACTTACAGAAATTCTCACACATTAAATCTGAAATGCATAATATCCCCATCCTTCACAACGTATTCCTTTCCCTCACGTCTTAAAAGTCCTTTTTCTTTTACCTTGTGTTCGGAACCCATCGCAATAAGATCATTATAGTTGTATGTTTCAGCGCAGATAAATCCTCGCTCAAAATCAGAATGAATCACCCCCGCGGCCTGCGGCGCCTTCGTTCCCTGTGTAATCGTCCATGCCTTTACTTCTTTTGGACCTGCGGTGAAATAGGTAATAAGACCTAATAGATGATACGTTTCTCGAATCAACTTTTCCAGTCCAGACTCTTTTATCCCCATCTCCTCATAATACGTCTTTCTTTCAGTTGATTCCATCTGTGCTATCTCTGATTCGATGTCCCCTGAAATGACCACGCATTTTGAATTTTCCTGTTTTGCATAATTACCGACTTCTTCAATGTATTGCTTATCTTTTTCAAAATCAAAGACATTAACAACATATAATACCGGCTTTTCAGTCATTAAATGCATATCCTCGATGAGCTTTCTCTCCTCATCCGATAAAGATAATAACCTGACAGGTTTATTACCATTGAGGCCATCCCTGACTTTTTTTAGTACGCCAACGGCAGCAATAATATTTTTATCACCGGTTTTCAAAAGTCTCTCGTTCTTTAATAGCCTTTTTTCTACCGTATCCATATCTGCAAGGATTAATTCCGTATTGATAATCTCGATATCACGGATTGGGTGTATCCCACCTTCTACGTGAATGATATCACTTTTTTCAAAACAACGCACCACATGCAAAATGGCATTAACATTCTTAATGTGCCCCAAAAATTGATTTCCCAAACCCTCTCCCTGACTGGCACCCTTCACCAACCCCGCGATATCTACAAATTCAACGGTTGTGGGTACAATTTTTTCAGTAGTAATTATTTCTGCTATCTTATCCAGACGCCTATCCGGTACGGCAACCACACCCACATTGGGATCAATGGTACAAAAGGGATAATTTGCCGAGGCAGCCTTGGCAGAGGTCAATGCATTAAAGATCGTGGATTTTCCGACGTTCGGTAATCCAACAATGCCACAATTTAAACCCATGGGTAAATCCTTCTCCTGTGTTTATAAATACGAAAAAAATAAACCAAAATCCCCATTTTAAAAATGGGGATTTTGGAATTATTATAATCACGAATGTTCCTTCGACAAACTAATAATAACGAGTTACACTTCAATAAGCAATAATTTCTCAACCGGGCTTCTTAAAAAGCTTACTATAGTTTTTGGCTATCCATTTTTTGAGGCAACATCTTCGCCATTGAAACAATGCCCCGCTCAAGTTGGTCTCTTAGGACCTTCAGTGAAAGTTCTTTTCGTGTCGCAAGTTCTTCGAGGAACTCTTTATCAGCACCGTCAGTTCCAATGGTCATAATTTCGACTCCCTGCATTCTTATTTCATTCGCGGCTTCAAGGGTGGCTTTTTTATCGTCTGGCATTCCATCTGTCACAACACAAATTACTTTCTCACCAGCCTTCTCTAAAAGTTTATCTCCTGCTATTTGGATAGCAGCCGCCATGTTCGTTGAACCATTGGCTGATAGTTTTTCAACTTTGATATTAAGACTTGTAAGTTCATTCTGTGGTTCAAGTACGGATTCAGCATGCGATGCAAATTGGATGAGACCCACAGAGTATTCCATCCTTTGCGCTTCTTTGGCAAAGCCGATGGCACCCTTTTTTGCCTGCGCTATTTTGTTACCTTCTGCCATGCTTCCTGAGCAATCCACGAGAAGATACACAATCTTTCCCGATGTTCGCGGCACTACCGGTTTTCCTGAAGCCGCCACAAGTTTTTTGACCCAATTTTTTTGCTGAAAGCTTGCGGGAGTATTATCCGTATTCGTTAAATTAATTATAGATTTCTTATCATCCATGTATTTCATTCCTTAACAGAAGTTTCGAATTCCTTTCAAGAAATCATATGCCCAGTTAATCTCCTTGAAGCGTTCTTCCGCCAATTTTTTTATGCCAAGAGTGGTTTGTTCTGCATTGTCAGGGTGATAGTTAAGTACCAACTCCCTATAAGCCTTTTTAATTTGTTCATCTGATGCGGCAGGTGAAATTTCCATAATACGGTATGCTTTCTCTTCGTCCGTCTCTTTCTTATAACCATTTGCCCCTTCTTTATACCCCTCCTCCTGATATTTTATGGCCAGTTCTCTCAGTCGCTGAAGATCCCTCATAATTTCGTTTACTATATCATGAAAATCATCCCATTTTCTATTCCATAAAAGGGATTTTAGATTTTCAGAAGTTAAACCTTCATAATCATATTCCATTTCCTTTATAAGTGGCATGCTGCCAGTCCAGTTTACTTCAATAGCTACAACTGTGTATAGTTTCATTGCAGCGCGATAATGATTGTTTGCTTTTTCTAAATATATTCTGTCTTCTTCGGCTCGTTTAATATTTTCTATAATCAAATTATTCACTGCGGAAGTATCAGATAAAAGTTCGTTTTTATGAGTATTGACAAACTCCTGAATTTCTGTTTTAAAATCTATTGGAAAAGAGACTTTCAATTGATAGGCAATCGATTTGATCGAAGTTTCCAATGAGCATAACTCCTTGATTCTTTCAAGCTGAGTGTTTGTCTGACGAACCAAATGACTAGCCCGCTCCCATATTGCATCTTTGAGGGTTTCTCCAGGCTTTGCTTTGAATATTGTTACAATGAGGACAACTCCTGATATAATATATCCTATTGCCAGATTAACATCGGAAGAAAACCCCGTTAGACCATTAAAGGCACCTTTTTTATAAATTATACTCAGGATTGACCAGATAGATGTTATCCCTAAGATAATACTTAAGAACGTCGCCAATTTTGTTTTTGCATATAATTCAATTTGAGATTCTTCCAGATCCCAATTCAATTTCTGTCCGTCAAACTGAACTATCACTACCTTTGCTAAAGTTCCGTGAGAGTTCAGACGATGGATTTTGACGGCACGAAATAAATAGAGGGTCAAAAGCATTACACATATTGCTACACCACAAGCTGGTAAGGTTATCAGTGCCACTCTAAGCAACCCAAAAGCCAACAGCAAAAGAAGCAAAAAAATAATAATTATTAGGATAAAACCGATTAATCCCTTCATATGAATAAGCGATAAAAGAAGGTTTGCATTATGAAGATGTCAGCTCGAAGTGATTGGGAGAATTGCATTTCTTGTGATGACGTGTATATGTCAGATTATTTAAGTCGTTCATTATATTCCCTTTAATCATCGCAGTACATTTTACCCAATTGGCTTCATCAATTTCTTTCACATCTTGATTATCGGTTGCCTTCATACAAATTTTATTACTTCTTACAGAGATACTCCCATTTTCGCAAACTTATTCCTGCGTCATTGCCTTTTCAATGACGACAGGAGAAGTAGGAACATCCTGAAATCCTGACTTGGTTGTGGTAGGCAGGTTTTCAATCGTATCCACCACATTCATACCCTCTACAACTTTACCAAATACGCAATAGCCCCAGCCATTGGTGGTTTTCCCTTTATGGTCAAGGAAAGCATTATCCACGGTGTTGATAAAGAATTGGACAGTGGCGGAGTGGGGATCCATGGTGCGTGCCATAGCCACTGTACCGCGCCGGTTTTTGAGTCCATTGTCAGCCTCATTTGCGATCGGGGACCCTGTAGGTCTCTCCCGCATATCATCAGTTAAGCCTCCACCCTGTATCATAAACCCTTTTATCACCCGATGAAAGATGGTACCATTATAAAATCCATCCTTGACATAGCAGAGAAAATTTTCAACCGTTTTCGGAGCAGCTTTTGAATCAAGTTCCAGGATAATGGCACCTTTATTGGTTTCCAGTCGAACGCGGGGGCTTGAAGGATTCGCCCAAGCCGCTTGCGCAACACAAAACAGAGCGATGATAAGTATAGCTACGATCTTCTTCAAAGTAATCCTCCTTTTATGCTATGTTTAGCAAAATTCTTAGCGCAGCTACGCCGCAACCAAATTACCCCTCTCTTTATACCCATGCGAACGAGGGATGAAGTAAAGCGAACTTAAGTTAGTTTTAAAGGATAATATAAAAACTTACGAAAACTTGTTCTCATGAAACCGGGGAAAAGATTTTTTTACTAAGGAAAATATAAACCATACCACTAATTGTTTACCGATTATAAATGATTATATGAGAATAAATTAGTATAATCAATGCAAATTGCTTGTGAAATTTTATAGTCCGCATTTGAAAGTATCTCTAAGACCTCTGGTACGACGAGAAGGTAGCCCTGTTTAGGAGTCTTTTTCAGAACCGAATCGATGTCTATCCTCGTTTATGGGCAAGCAGAAATACTGGCAAAAAGGATGTGAGAATTTATGACCATGAGATTGGGAATATACCTATGTCATTGCATCTGCTCAGGAAAAGGCTCCGGGAGTATCAGATTTTGGTAGCGGTGGAGGGAGTTGAACCCCCGACGCGCGGCTTATGAGTCCGCTGCTCTACCAACTGAGCTACACCGCCACCCGTTTCGAGTATATTCGGAATGAACTGTTCAAGATGAAGGCTTGAGACAATTTTCGTTCTTCAAAGATTAAAAAGGATCTTCATAAAAAGACAAAGGATAACACCTCACGCAAATATTTTCAAGGAATATCTGAAATATATTACGTATTCTGAATCTCGATATAAATCGGGTGAAATCCTGTGGGTTTGGGACTAAAATATATAAGATAAAATTTATTATTTAACTTGACAATAATTTTCAATGATGTTACTATTTATGAAAATTATCCATAATAATTTTTTGGTTAATGATAGGTTTTCCAGCCTAAAGTTAGCATAGCGGTAAGCTAATCTTTCCTAAGTTTGTTCTGGTATTTTCCAACATCTTTAAATAATAGTTTCAGTATCTTTATTGCAGAGTTATAATATTTTGATTTTCTACAGTTTTAAGAACAATTATAAATAAATTTTACGGTATTTCTCCGCAACCTGTCTTGCCTAACAATTGCCTGTCTCTGTTACAGATGCTCCTGAGCAAATCACTGGTTTGATGGTACGCAAGGCTTTACATCGCTAACCGAGAATGTCAGAGCGATTCTTTATCATCGATGGTCATTCACACTGTTACCAGGCTTTTTATGCCATCACGGCAAGACTTACAACGCCCGAAGGAAAACCAGCAAATGCAGTATACGGATTCACGAGGATGCTGCAGAGGCTGATCAGGGAGCATCATCCTGAATACGTAGTTGTTGCTTTTGATACGAAATGGATTACCCACAGGCATCATAGTTACCGTGAGTATAAGGCAAACCGTAAGCCGACACCCGATGAATTACAGGTACAAATTCCACTGATTTATAAAATTGTCAGGGCACATAACATTCCCGTTTATGCAGCCAAAGGATATGAAGCAGATGATGTAATCAGTACCCTGGTAAAATTACTATCCGACAAACCTGTCGAAATTGTTATAGTAACCTCAGATAAAGACATGGAACAATTATTAAGTCCACGCGTAAAAATATTGAATACAAAGAAAGGTTTGATGATTGATCAGGACGTCCTTCTCAAAGAAAAAGGCATACGGCCAGAGCAGGTAGTAGACGTCCTTGCCCTCTCAGGAGATGCCTCAGACAATGTACCTGGGGTGCCTGGTATCGGTGACAAGACAGCGCTGGAACTTATCCAGAAATGGGGCTCGCTGCAATCCGTTCTTGCCAATATCAATAACATTACAGGAAAGAAGAGGCAAGAAAATTTAAGAGTATTTGCAGACCAGGCCAGGCTTTCTGAGAAACTCCTGAAGCTTTATAGTGACATCCCTATACCGTTTGATATGAATGCCTGCAAGTTAAATGATACCAAAAGTACAGAATTAAAAAAACTCTTCAGAAAATTAGGATTTAATACCCTTCTTACGGATATGGTCGCAACGGCGAAGAACGAAGAAACCCGATACCACCTTATAAATACACTCGAAAAATTTCATGAATTCTTTGACCAACTAAAGGAACAAAAGGTATTTGCCTTAGATTTAGAAACAACCGGCACCGAACCCCTCAAAGCAAAGATCGTAGGTATTTCTTTTTCCTGGCAGGAAAGAGAAGCGTATTACATACCTTTGATGGCACCGGAAGGAACAGAATGTTTAGATAAAGATATAGTATTATCAAAAATTCGACTCATTTTAGAAGATGAAAACGTCAAGAAAATTGGACAAAATATTAAATACGACCTCCTCGTACTGAGAAATAATACCATTCTCTTACAGGGAATTGTATTTGATACCATGATTGCTTCCTATCTCCTTAATCCAATAAAAAGAAACCATAACCTGGACGATATCGCCTTTGAATATCTATCGTATAAAACAATAACCATATCAGAGTTGATAGGATCCGGAAGAGAACAAATTACAATGGATCGGATAGATGTCGCTAAGGTCTGTCAATACGCTTGTCAGGATGCTGATATCACATTTCGTTTAGCCAGTGTCATGGAACCCCGTCTCAGAGAAGAAGAACTGTTGCTTTTACTCCATAAGGTAGAGATCCCCTTAATTTACGTTTTGGCTGAAATGGAATGGAATGGGATATGTCTGGATACCTCTGTTTTAAAGGAGATGTCCTGCAATTTGACCGGGAGATTACAGCAACTTGAAAAGGAAATCTATGCTTTAGCCGGGCATGAGTTCAATATCAGTTCACCCAGGCAGCTGAGTGAGATCCTCTTTGAAAAACTCGAATTGCCACAGTTAAGACGTACTAAGACAGGGTTATCAACAGATGCAAATGTGCTGACAACCCTTGCCTGGCAGCACACCCTGCCCAGGTTAGTACTTGAATACCGGCAGCTTACAAAATTAAAGAATACGTACGTCGATGCCTTGCCAGGTATGATAAACCCAAATACAGGTCGCGTGCATACCTCATTTAATCAGACAGTAACAGCTACGGGACGTCTCAGTAGCAGCGAACCAAATCTTCAAAATATTCCGATTCGGACAGATGCTGGAAAACAAATCCGACGTGCATTTATCCCTTCCCGGAAGGACACGGTATTTTTATCGGCAGATTATTCACAAATCGAGTTACGCATCCTTGCACATTTTTCCAAAGATGCGGCTTTGACGACAGCATTCCATCAGGACAAAGACATCCATTCGGCTGTTGCTTCTTCTATTTATGGTGTTCCCATAGAACACGTAACTCCGGAAATGAGACGAAATGCAAAGGCGGTCAATTTTGGAATAGTTTACGGACTGAGTGAATTTGGGCTTTCCAGAGATACTGGACTATCTCTGGAAGAGGCACGGGAGTTCATTAATGCCTATTTTGGTTTATATCAGGGTGTAAAAAGATTTAGAGACAATGTCATAGAAGAAGCGAGGGCATGTGGTTACGTAAAAACACTGTTAAACAGAAAACGGCCTATACCTGATCTTCATTCCACAGACAAAAAACGTAGAAACCTGTCGGAACGCATCGCAGTCAATACGATTATTCAGGGTTCTGCAGCTGATTTGATAAAGATTGCAATGAATAAGATCCACGCACGGTTGAAAAATACTGACTACGAGGCAAAGATGTTGCTTCAAATACACGATGAATTGCTCTTTGAGGTAAAGGAAAACACCTTAGAACCTACACGTTCCATGGTACAGGCGGAAATGGGTCATGCGGTTACCCTGAACGTTCCGATCAGGGTGAACATGAAGATTGGGAAAAACTGGATGGAAGCAGAGTGAGCACGAAACCAAAGATCATCGGCATAACAGGCGGCATATCAAGCGGAAAAAGTACGGTAGCCCGTATGCTTGCCTCATTGGGAGCGGAGATTATCGATGCCGACGAGATATGCCATAGGCTTTTCCTTGTAAAAGAGGTGAAAGATAAAATCATCAAAAGTTTCGGAATCACTATACAAGACAACTATGGCAAGATCGATCGTTCCCGGCTTTCGGAGATTGTGTTTCAAGACAAGACCTTTTTAGACGACCTCTGCAACATCTTACACCCCATTGTCATCGAACAGATACGATCCAGGGTCGCCGAAATAGAAAAACGGGGACGTCGGAAAGCCATGGTAATCGATGCAGCGCTATTGGAGGAATCCGATCTTTCATTGATATGTGATCTTATTATCTT
This sequence comes from Candidatus Brocadia sp., assembly GCA_021646415.1. Lineage (NCBI taxonomy): Bacteria > Pseudomonadati > Planctomycetota > Candidatus Brocadiia > Candidatus Brocadiales > Candidatus Brocadiaceae > Candidatus Brocadia > Candidatus Brocadia sp. The sequence continues at coordinate 12,543 of SOEU01000013.1, read as the reverse complement.
TGTAAACACAGGAAAAGATCACAGAGTAAGCCGAAGCAAAATCTGCAGGCATTGGCAGGATGGTGAACTGGAAAGAAGGGAGCGTTTCCAAATGACTTTGGAAGATAAGAGAAAAAAAGCAGATTATATCGTTGACAATAATTTTACGGAAGATAACACTTTCAGACAGATAAAAGAATTCTGGCAACTTTACATAGAAAAAAATTAATTCTAAAATTCTAGGAGGAAAAATTTATGGCAGTAACAAACAGTAAAAAAGAACCTGTGGTTGTTGATCAGGAAACAAATGAAAAATACGAGGAAATCAAACGTGGCGAGATGCATATTACAGAATTGCAAAAAATGACCATTAAGGAATTGCAGGAAACCGCAAAAAGAGAAGGTATTAAAGAATATACCGGAATGAAGAAACAAGATCTGATTTTCAAAATTCTGAAAGAAAGAGTCAATCAGAATGGGCTTATGTACGGAGAAGGTGTTGTAGAGGTACTTCCTGAAGGATTTGGCTTCTTACGGTCACCGGATTACAATTACTTACCTTGTCCGGATGACATCTACATCTCTCCTTCTCAGATCCGTCGGTTTGGCATCAGGACAGGCGCTGTAGTATCCGGGCAAATCAGGCCCCCAAAGGATACGGAAAGGTATTTTGCCTTACTGCGGGTAGAGGCTATTAATTTTGAAAATCCGGAGATTATGGGCGAAAAGATTGTCTTTGATGACCTGACACCTTTACATCCCCACGAAAGACTCTTTTTAGAGAAAAGCTCAACAGAACTTGAAACAAGGATTATGGACCTTGTTACCCCTATTGGAAAAGGTCAAAGGGGTTTAATCGTAGCACCCCCGCGAACGGGTAAAACCGTGCTGTTACAAAAAATCGCCAACAGCATTACCAAGAACCATCCCGAAGTATATTTGATTATCCTTTTGATTGACGAAAGGCCCGAAGAGGTAACCGATATGGATCGATCGGTTGAAGCTGAAGTCATTGGCTCAACCTTTGACGAACCTGCAAGCAGACATATTCAGGTTGCTGAAATGGTGATTGAAAAAGCCAAGCGAATGGTAGAATACGGCAGAGACGTCGTCGTTTTACTCGATTCCATTACCAGATTGGCAAGGGCATACAACACCGAAGTTCCTCACAGCGGAAAGATCCTTTCCGGTGGTGTGGATGCCAGTGCACTCCAAAAACCGAAGAGGTTTTTTGGCGCAGCAAGAAATATTGAAGAAGGTGGCAGTCTTACGATCATTGCAACAGCATTGATTGATACCGGAAGCAGGATGGACGAAGTTATCTTTGAGGAGTTTAAAGGCACAGGCAACATGGAACTCCATCTGGACAGAAAATTAGCAGATCGCAGACTATTCCCGGCCATTGACATTACTCATTCCGGTACACGGAAAGAAGAGTTAATTGTAAATGCAGAAGAGATTAAACGCATGTGGATGCTTCGAAAGGTACTCAATGAAATGAATCCCATAGAAGCCATGGAATTACTTAAAAACAGGCTGGCAAAGACAAAGACCAATGCCGAATTCCTTATGACAATGAACATCACATAATTATTTTTCATTATGTCCAATCTTTTTATTCATGAAATGTCCAGAAAAGTACTTGTGATGTTACTGGCTGGCGGGCAGGGTGAACGACTCTATCCTCTGACGAGAGACAGAGCAAAACCTGCGGTTCCTTTCGGTGGTATTTATCGTATTATTGATTTTCCCTTAAGTAACTGTCTTAACTCTGGTTTGAAGAAGATTTGCGTATTGACACAGTACAAATCCTATTCCCTGGATAGACATCTAAGAATTGGGTGGAATATAAATAATTATGAATTAGAAGAGTTTATAGAAGGTATACCACCACAAAAGAGAACAAGTGATTTGTGGTATCAGGGAACAGCTGATGCCGTATATCAAAATATCTATGTGTTGGAAAGAGAACGACCAGAAAAGGTTTTGATCTTAGCAGGTGACCATATTTATAAAATGGATTACCGTGAATTGATAGAATTTCACGAATCGAAGAAAGCAGACGTCACGGTGCCCTGTATTGAAGTGCCATTAAACGAGGCGAATCGTTTTGGGATCGTAAGTATAAATAACGATCAAAAAATTGTGGACTTTGTGGAAAAACCAGCACATCCACAATCAATGCCCTCAAATCCAAACATAGCGCTGGTGTCTATGGGAATTTATCTGTTCAATACGGAAGTATTGGTAAAACGGGTAATTGAAGATGCCAAAAAAGATACCATCCATGATTTCGGGAAGAACATTATTCCGACGATGATTCATGAAGGCCGTTTGTTTGCATATATATTTAATGATAAAAACAATAAGGCCGTTAAGTATTGGAGAGACATAGGGACGCTTGATGCATACTGGGATGCGAATATGGACCTTATCCAGATAGAACCTATCTTTAATCTGTACGACAAGTCCTGGCCAATTCGTACGTATCATAAACAGTTTCCACCTGCAAAGACCGTGTTTTCAGAATTATTTCCTGGTGGAAGATGCGGTACGGTCATGAATTCTCTGGTTTCCAATGGTTGTATTATTAGTGGCGCCCATGTGGAGAGATCAGTTATTTCACCAAATGTGAGGATTGAAAATCATTCCGAAATCTACGATTCAATTATCATGGAGGGAGTGAGGATCGGTAAAAACGTCAAAATTCGAAATACCATCATTGATAAATTTGTAATAGTCCCGGATGGAAAACAAATCGGATATAATCCGGAAGAAGATGCCGGGCAGTTTACAATTACTGAAAAAGGCATTATCGTGGTTCCCAAGATGTTACCTATGTTCTAAATATGGTCAAAAGATCAGACTCAATCATGCAATACCTTGGAAAAACTGAGCATTTCGGAAAACGAAACTTTGCCTGCTGTACGTTCACAGATTAAAGCCTGTGGTTACACTTCCTTCACACAATTACCGGAAGTATCCCTTTGGTTAACTCATTCACACCTGATTATTTCAAGAATATTGCAATAATGTTGTTTTCTGGGCTTATCTTTCTATTTTGACCCGCCATTTTGCATTTTGATTTTTTATTTTTATATTTATAATACCGTAACGCAGCGAAGGTGTAACCCCTCTCTTTTCCCCCTTCGCAAGGGGAGAATCTAAGAGGGGTAAAATTTGCAAAAAGTTTTACAATGTTTGCTACAGCGTTACGCTTGCAAAGGAACCAATAATTTCAATTTCCATGCATCCGCTCGACCTCACAGAAAAAAATCTTAATAAAAACATTTTCAAACTGTGCATCCCGGTAGCTATTGAAAATATCCTGCATATGAGCGTCTTTGTCTCGGATACGATCATGGTGGGACGCCTGGGAACAAATGCCATTGCTGCTGTAGGTCTGGCAGGCACTCTCTTTTTTATTATCTCCATGGTCTTCTCCTCTCTCAATGTTGGTTCGGCCAGTATTGTTGCAAGGCATGTCGGTGCAAATGAAAAGGATCGAGCTCAGATAGTTGGAGCACAGGCAATCCTCATGTCACTCATAATGGGGCTGGTGGTTACACCTTTTTTGATATTTTTTGCAAATAAAATTTTACTCCTGATGAGTGCAGAACCCCATGTCGCAGATCTCGGTACGGATTATCTCCAGATTGTTGGGGGGTTCCTGGTATTTCGCCTCGTTATCCTTGCATGCAGCGGTGTCCTGCGTGGAGCAGGTGATACGAGGACACCGATGAAGGTAACACTCACTATCAATTGCATCAATATCCTGTTTAACTGGTTATTAATCTTTGGCATAGGACCTTTTCCCAAATTGGGTGTTTCCGGAGTGGCGTGGGCCACAGCTCTTGCGTATACTATCGGAACATGCTTACTAATAACAAAACTCTTTGCAGGGAAGTGTATCTTACAGATCCGTATACATCATTTAGTTCGGATACATATCGAATCCTTACAAAGGATATTCCGTATCTCCATCCCTGCAGCCATTGATGCCTTCTTAACACAGATGGGGTTCTTGTTCTTCACCAAAATTGTAACGATTCTCGGAACCGTACCACTAGCTGCGCATCAAATTGCCGTTCGGATTGAATCGATCTCTTTCATGCCGGGGTTTGCACTGGCGGTATCAACAGCTACTTTGGTAGGACAAAGTCTCGGTGCAAGGAATGTTGACCTGGCACTCCTCAGCATGAAACGCAGTTGCTATTTTGCCCTTGGCTTAATGGGTTTCTTTGCCGTAATCTTCCTGGTATTTCCCAGCCAAATGGCCATGATTTTCAAGCCAGAGTCCAGCGTACTTTCTCTTTCTGCAGCTTGCGTAATGGTCGCAGCCATTGAGCAACCAGCTTTAGCCGTATATATGGTTTATGCCGGTGGTCTCCGTGGTGCCGGCGATACTATAAGTCCTATGATTGTTACCATCGCAGGCACTTTGTGTCTCCACGTCCCCCTGGCCTATCTCTTTGGCATTACGCTCAAATGGGGACTGGCAGGGATATGGTTTGGTGCGGCAGTTGACTGGATTATCCGTGCCATTGCCATCTATATCATGTATAAAAAAGGGAGATGGAAGCGTGTTACTGTATAGTAGCACCAATATTTTCATTCGTTCGTGCATTATCGGGTTATTCTGCGCGACGATAATTCGTAGTCGGTTAAGAGGTCGTAGAACAGGTCTGGTTTTTTTTCTTTTAGCTCAATCATATAATCCAGAAATTTCTGGGTACCGTCCCCTAAAACCTTTCTTACTTTTTCCATTAAAAAAGGATGTTCCTGTGCTTCATAAATGAAAGGCTTATCAGGGTTCGCCTGCTTAAACAATTTAACATCCTGAATGAAATGTAAGGTATAAATCATGTCCTGAAAAAGGGTATCCATGCCATACGTGCTCGCCCGGTCCATGAAGTCATGAAATACATGATAGGCTGAAACATACTCCCCAATCACCAATTCCATTGCATCCAACGAAAAATATTCCAGGTGATCCGCATCGCTACGCATTTGCCTTAATTCTTCTAAACTTGCATTTTTGATTTTTGACATGGTAATTACCGGGAATTTTAATGAACTGAAATTGGTGATAAAAAGGTTACGCATCTCTGATCGATACAGGTAACTCTTTATGTACATCAATTGATTAAATTTTTCTGCCTTCTCTTTTCTTTCTAAAAGCCTTTCTATCAATAACGCGCCCAGTAATATTTCAAGGGGTATTGCAGCCACGTGCAACATAAATTCGACATGTGTCGCATAAAAAATGTATAAAAAGAATGACGAAGCGGTTATCAAAGAAATGTAGAGCCAGGCTTTTTTGGTAAATTTCGCCAGAGACAACGTAAATTTCAACGAAATACCCTCCAGGCGCCTGGATTGATTAACAGCGGTTTTCTTGTATACACTCAACAAACTTGTTTGTGTGGCAATGATCGACCTGAGTCTCTCGGTTTCGTCAAGCACGTTCTTCTCGTTTACGTAGATTTTTTTTGATACAAAGGGCAATACGGCCATCCTTGTATTCAGGGCGAGATATTTGAACATCTCTGCCGTATTCCGCGGAACCCTCGTTTTCGAAAATAGAACTACCGTAAATAAATTCCCCGTAGGCAACATACTTCCAAACCCCAATGCCGATTTAATTCCAAAAGGGATCACAAATTCATCCTGAGCTGGAATATGGGGACTTCCCAGGGCATCGGGCACGTGAAACACATTAAAAATCTTACTTTCCAGCTCAGTCTCAAGAGTAGGACGAGGATGCAGCACCTTGTCGATATCTATGCCTAACTGATAAACCAATTGGGCGATCATCGGATGTTGATCCACCGTTTGCTTATCTACCAGGGTAATAACCCGGTGTCCTTTGGAAAGCTTTCTTGAATTCCAGTCTGGTTGCACTCCCACCGTTGCCAGGAGTACCAGGCAACTTGTGGTCTTCTCCAAAGATTGTCCTCCTTGCATCTTGCTGGCTATCTGACGCAATTCTTCGTCAAGACTTTCGTATGGATATGTCATAAAAAAGCGTACCAGTGCAGAGGACTTTTCACCTGTCCGCCTGTCAATAAGGTGGTCGTAAAAATAATGAACCACCGAATCAGCCAGTTCCTCTACACCTTTTGCTTTATACCCAAGGTGCTCCAGTGCATCTCCGCATTGGGTCATGTCCTGGATGGTAAAATTTGTCAGATCGTACATGGCTCCATTTCCCGGTAATATTCACAAATGTATAATATTTAACAAGGGGCAAGGCATAATGAATGCCGAAGGGTAGATGATGGTAAGGTTCACAGTTCAGTGTCAAAACCTTTTTTATTAAGAAAACCTCATAATTCGAAATTTCTTGTTCGATATTCGTTATTCAATACACGTTAAATTAATTCTTCATTCTAAGTTAGCACTTATGGTACCATATCCATTTATATTCCCTGCGATTTATTACTAAAATATTGTATGCTAAACAAAGTGTATCAACAAACAAAAAATGAAATGATGGGTTGCTCCGCTTAACCCATCCTACAGATGCTGATCCTCTTTCTATCTATTTACTTTCATTCGAACGTTGATGATAGGAAAAATCTTCGATTTTTTTACTCCAAAGAGATTTTTTTGCTTGACCAGAACCTTCTAACAGGTGATAAATATATAAAAGGCTTCTTCAAAAGTTAACAGAAAGTTGTGGAATATTTGTTAACAATAAACAGGAGGGAGCACAGATGAGTTATTTTGTAGGAATAGATTTATATTCAGACTTAATTAATTATACTAAGATTTTCGTGAGAAGCGTAATTATCATGACAATATTCTTTTTCTGCTCTTGTGCCGCTGCTTCTGAAATGCCAGCGCAAGATTCTTTTCCAGTAACAACTTTCACCGAAAAAGAGCTGACTAAGGGTGAGCCAATAGGTTGGAAAACCCATAAGGGTATTTGCAGAGAGATTAAGAACAGGATTATGCCCAGGATAGTGGAAATGGAAGGTAAAAAATGCTTTATGTAAATGCCAACGATAATGGCACGATCCTCTTTAAGTCAGTACGCCTGAACCCGAAGGAATATCCCTTTTTGAACTGGAACTGGAAGATATCCAACATCCTGCCGGAAAGCAGAGAAAAAGAGGTTGGCGGTGATGATTACCCTGCTGCCGTATGTATAGTTTACTGCAAGTCATTTTTTCATCTGCTATTTGGTAAATACAAGGTCTTAGTTTACGCATATGGAAATAATGTACAAGTAGGAGAGCGTTACAAAAGTCCCTGTGAGGATAGGGCAAGGTTTAGAGTAGTCCAGAGCGGAGAAAAAGATGCAGGAAAGTGGCTGAGTTACAAGGTAAACCACTCCGAAGACTATGTCAGGGAGTTTGGAGAAGAACCACCTAAAATTTTTTATGTCGGATTTCAGACCAACGCAGACCGAACTCACGGAAAGGTTGAGGCTTGGTACTCAGAGATCACCCTGAATAGACACTAAAGTCGAGAATATAAATCATTACTTTTATATATAATTATATAGCAAAACAGCTTCACAAATGAACTTTCTTTTTATAGATGAAAATCAATTGAACTGTGCTGCAGGTAATAGCCTGTCTGCACGAGTGCCTTGTTAAGCACTTGTCTTTTCCATTTGTAAAAAAGAAACTTCTGACATGCCTGCTTTTTACAAAAAATAGGTAATTATTTTTTATTAAAACTACCAACTCTTTTCACGGTAGATCGCAATCAGCGCGAAGAAAAGCGAGAGCAGGACCGGCGCCAAGAAAATTCCCATCAGCCCGAAAAGTGTGATCCCTCCTAAAATTCCAAAAAAGAGCAGGAAGTAGGGAAGGTGTGTCTTTTTTCCGATCAGTGCCGGTTTGATGAAGTTATCAATCAGGCCGATGACAAAAAATCCGAGGACGGCTAGAAGACCTGCTCTCATGTATTGATGCGTGACAGCCAGATAAATCACTAGCGGCAGCCAAACGGCGGTAGTGCCGACCATGGGAATCATCGAGGTAATAAAGGTGAGCGTCGCAAAAAATAACGGGAGCGGCAGGCCGATCGCCCAGTAAATAATGCCTGCCACCGTGGCTTGCGCGAGGCTGGTCAAGAGCTGGCCGCGGATGACCGCCGAGAAGGTCTCGCTGATTCTTTGAAAAACGAGGCATTTGTGTTTTTCTTCCAGAGGCGCAATTTCATAAATGAAACTGTAAATAGCATTGCCATTCTTTAGAAAAACAAAAACCAGAAAGAACATCATCAGGGCATTCAAAATCACAAAAAACACATTCTTTGTAATTGTTCCTGCCTGCGCGGCGGTGTAGTTGCCAACGGCCCGCGCTGAAGAGAGCATCCACTCATTCAAATTTTGCTTGAGCGGTTCCCATTGAATCAGGCGATCTTCGATATTTTGCACCACATGAAAGGAACGTACGTGATCAATGAAGGATTCCAAACGTCCTTCGCGGACATAATCTGTCGCGAGCTGATAAAGGTCAATGGCTTGAGCGGACAAATTGACAACTAAATAAATAACCGGGGGAATCACGAGAAGGAAAATCAAGGCAGTCATCAAAAGCGCGGACACAGTCTCGTTTTTCAAAAGCCTGTTCAACTGCGCGTAGACGGGATAAAAAGCAAAAGCCAGAATGGCAGACCAGAAAATAGCCTTGAAAAAGGGCGAAAAAATATAAATCACCATGCCGACTACTGAAACCAATAGGGCTATAAAGAAATAAGAGATAAATTTATCGCGAGTCATTTGTATCCTTAAAAAAGGGGAGAATTAATACAAAACAAATTCTACATTCATATTCTTAAAAAGCTATAGAGCTTCCGCATAAACTATGTACTTGGGGTCACATCTTAAATAATAAATCATTCTTGATCTGCATTGTTTTTTTATGCAATTTTTTATGCTGCGTCAATTCGGCATTCATTTGCTTATATTTCATGGTAATTGCTGCACCTGTTATCCCACCGAAAAATTCGCCAAGCTCCTTGCATGACATTCCACTCAGGTCTCTGGCAAGATACATCGCAATCGCCCTCACTTTGTTGTCCTTACCGCCTTTCCTCTGTATCTGTTCTTCACTACAGCCAAATTCATCACATACACGTCGAAGAATGGCTCCAAGGGATATCCTTGGCTTTAATTTCCTGAGTTGGGGAATTTCTCTCTCGGTATTCCTTGTTGAAAGAAATGTACCCTTTACCCAGTTCACAAAATCTGTCCCACCCAGGATTACCTCTCCAACCAAGTTCTTGCTTGGATTTTCAATAGGTTCTATCATACTTTTCTCAACATAACTCCTATGGCTTACGACAGCTTCCTTTTTCTCTTTCCCAAAATAGGACAATACTGTTTCTGTATTCAGCCAATCAGGTTTTCGCCTTTTTCCTGCAAACGCAGGGTAACTGCTCCACGGATACTCCATGGGATGTTTTACCATTTTTGCACGAACGGGATTAAGGTGAATGTAGCGAGACAGGAGGACAAGATACTCGTTTGCATCGATGAGAATGGCCTTAAATCTGCCCTGGAAGAGATGTCCTCTTCTGCGATGTCTTCTATTGAAATACACTGAATAGCAGACATTAAGCCACTGAATTGCTCTGCTTAAATTGGCCTGTGGGGTTTCAACCAATACATGGTAGTGGTTGGACATGAGACAATAGGTGTGGATTTTTGTAGTGAATCGTTCTACACATTTTACAAGATATTCCAGGAATTTATCTCTGTCACGTCCGTCGGTAAAGAGAATTTCTTCAGCATTTCCCCGACTAATGACATGATAAAATGCGCCAGGATACTCTATACGTAAAGGTCTTGCCATGATATGTTCTCTCTTGACGATGCACCGTTAAAAAACAGGCAAAGACTATTATACTGATGCGAGAGAAAATATCAATATTGTAGAGTAAAATACTGGCGTAGTGGCTACAGGCTGAGGTTTGTATTCCCGGTTTCTCTCCGTTTCCTTTGAGAGTGTCACACCATCTCAACCATACCCTATTTCCAGCATCTTCTCGTCAAACCGTACGTGAGGTTTGGGTGACCCTTCGCTCCTACTCTTTTATCTTTCCTACACCTACATCGATGTAATTTTCTTGATATTCTCTTTTAAACAATTGCCATTGCCCCATCCTTTGTGCAACGGCAGGAGTCGACATGACGCACGCCCAATTTTTGAAATTCCTGAGGGCACTCGAACCTCAACTACCTTTGCTCCATGATCCTTCACACCATCTTTAAAGCCCTCCGGAAAGGATATCGGAAGATAAACGGAGCCCTATGAGACAGAGCACATCAGGTAACTCTGTCACCAACCAGTCAGGAACGATTCCTGACCTGGCCCTGATAGAGTTGACGTTAAAACTTGCATTTTCATGGTTTGAAATTTCATGCCTCAATTGACTGGCTTTGCTTCTATACAGAGAAATCCTGCATCCTTGACATATCCTTCAACTGGTTCCTCAACTCTGCGCGGTGCATCAGGCCTTTGCAGCAGGGTGCTCCTGATCCTGGATATTTTCAGCCCTGCTATTTGCAGCATATTTTCTACATCCTTCAATGTGTAAAACCTTGCGTTGCTGTAAAAGGGATGGCCGGCCTTCTTCTTTTCCTCGTAAAATATACCCCACGGAGAATCCTTCGGGACAATGTCCAGGAGAATGCTTCCATTTTTGTTCAATACCCTTCCCGCCTCTTTTAATACATCGAGGGGGTTTTCGACAAAACACAGGGTCATGATAATAAGGATGCAGTCGAATGTTTTATCTTTAAAGGGAAGATGCTCTCCATCACCATGCACAATTTTCACCCCTCTTTTTCCAGCCATTTTGAGTGCATTAAGAGACGGGTCAATTCCAATAACATCGGGGAAATGCATGGCAAATCTTCCCGTGCCAACACCGATCTCAAGGATGGGTTTCGGAGAGCTTTCAACCACCGGTCTGATGCATGTAATCTCGCTCTCATAAAGCAGGCGACCTTCTTCTGAGTCGTACCATGCATCATATTTATCTGTGAAAAGGTCAAAAACGTTATTTCTGTTATAAAACCTGCCATCACCTCTTGTTTCTGAAAGTTTTTCGGTCTTACCGGAAAGCCAACCAATCTTACCGGCATTACGTGAATCAAATTCAGGTACATAGGGCTTGATGTCGAGGAGAGGTGTTCCATTCAGGATATCTACATCCCGGATGAATAGTTTCTCTCCTTCGACCCTGACGAGACGCACGATCGACATACCAATGGCATTCGGACGTGCCGGAGCACGCGTAGCAAATACTCCGCGTAACTGCTCATCGAGATAAGGCTTCACCTTCAGGGAAAATCCTTTTTTAGATAAATGAAAATGATAGAGCAGGATAATATGCGAAAACCCTTCCAGGTCTGTGAGCCCTTCAGTATATTCAGGAAATATCTCAATAGTTCCCTCACTATCCGTAGCACCGGCGGACTGTATTGGAGCACCATGTGGTTCTTTAAAGGGAGAATGAATAATGCCTATGGGTCTATAGATAATTGCTGGTCTCATTTTTCAGTCAGTTATTCAAGAAGATGTTTTATAATCCACACGTTATCTCCTTAACTTGGTACTCTTATTAACCCATTTTTCGATAAATCTGCAATATAAATCTGCAAAAATGGCGATTCGTTTTGTTTATCAATAATAATATTGATACGATATATTGAACATCAAGGTTACGAAACGGTTACCTGGAATATATCGTTGCATTATTGTAAATATTTTGATAATTATAAGATATGAAACAAACGCCAAAAACATACATTTGATTCTATCTTTTTTAATTATGAAATTTGGCGCATGGAGAGGATTAAATAATGGGCCAGAAAATATTGTACACGCCTTATGAAGTAAATGAACTTGTTTCGAAAGAACCTGTTGTCCTTATAGATATCAGGGATACCGAACCATTCAAAAAGAGGAAATACAAAAGCTTTGCACAAAAAAGGATATTTTTGCTGACGACAATATTATCATTTATTGCTTTAAAGGGTCCAGGGCTTCAAACACCCACATCGCTTTGAAGGAACCCGGTTTTAAAAATCTGAGAGTTTATTTCGGTTCATGGAATGAATGGTCAAGACACCCTGAGTTGCCAATTGAAGAAGGCCCCCCAAAGGAATAATAAATATTTATCACATACTCGACATACTGTATTTTGATAATTAAAACCTGGAAACGACAATGCTTTCTCAATGCGATAGTGATTGATCAAGAGTTATTTCAGCAGACGATGCAAGCGTGAACACAAAATATTTCAATCCAGTTAAGCACAGATTGGTAAAAACACCCAGGAACTTGCCATATTCCAGCTTTCATCGTCATGCAAAACAAGGTACTTATGATAGCGAGTGGGGGCAAGTACTGAAATAAAATTTGATGAAAATGTGGGACATGAATAATCGCAGTTGTTGGGTTTCGCTTTCAGACTGGGTCAAATGAAAAAATTTGTCTATATACAGTATTTATTGATGAAACGAGGCTCAAATACGGTATAATTTCCTACGAATCAAATATCTTCAATAGAACCAAAATAGAACCAAGGAGGTAT